>DPSD01000368.1 GCA_003538495.1 Accumulibacter sp. | reverse complement strand
AATCGTTCCAGAAAATAGCGCCGAGCCGAAGCGGGGGTGTTGCCGCTGACTGCGTGCGCGGGAATTCCCTCGATGTTCAGGCGCGCCGCCATTTCCTCGGCGTGTTGGACTGAGTTAGTAAAAAACAGGATGCTTTCTTGCTGACACTCCACAATGGTGTCGATCAACAACCGGTTGCGATCGTCATCGTCGGCGAGCCAGCGATTGAGTTCTTCGAGCAGGTTTTCGAGCTGTATGCCTTCCGCATCTGAGTGGGCACCCATCCTTTCGATCAGCGCGGGCGGCAATTTCGAGGGGGACCGCAGGGCCTCATGCTCGGCAATGGCCAATATTCCCTGGCTGGTCAGGTTCTCGTGCAGAGACTGCTGATCGGCGGGCAGCCAACGTTGATCGAAGCGTTTGGCCAGGCGCAGATTTTCTTCGTCGTCGTTTGCACCTCGGAAAGGCGTCGCGCTCAGGCCGATGATTGGCGGCTCATCCCTTGCTGTTGTGCCCGCGCGCGGCGCCTCCGCGTCCATCCACTTGAGGAGGCCGGTGTAGCTGGGTGTGAGGGCATGGTGGCACTCGTCGACCACCACCAGGCCGGGATGGCTCAACCAGTCCAATCCTTCCCGTCCGATCCGGCTGTTCAAGGTCTGGATCGAGGCAATGGCTACCGTGGGCCGTCCCGCAGTCGATGGGGAGGGATTTCTGTGTCCACCCCAGAAGCGAATAATACGCAGGTCCGTTCTCTCGGCGCCCCGATTCAGCCAGACCTGCCTGAACGCCTGGACAGCCTGCTCGCAAAGCTCGTCGGTTTGCGCCACCCATAACACGCTGCGCTTGCCGCTCTCGGGCTTCAAAACCAGGTCGACAGCGGCTTGCACCGTCACCCGCGTCTTGCCCCCGCCGGTGGGCAGGCTGACCACGGCGCGGCGGCGCCCACTGGCGCTCTCGATCAGTTCTCGTAGTCCGGTGAACACGTCGTCCTGAAAGTCATGTAAGGGAGGGAGTCGGATCGGCCCGCTGATGCTTTCTTCCGCTTCCCGTTTTGCCTGCGGCGCGGCGGCAAAGGCATCTGGAAAGCCGATGGCCGCGACAAAGGCGCGCGCCTCATCGCCACCCCAGCGGCTGGGGGGACACAAACCTTCCGCCTCCAGAGTGCTCCGGATGTCCTGGAGAATCGTCGGCCCCCGCATCGCCAGAACGAGTTCGGCAATCCCGTGCGGCGAACAGTTGCTGGGCAGGGTTCTGCCGACGGTTTCTCCCAATACCTGGATCAGGGACTGGGTCTTGTTCCCCACCGCTCGCAGCAGACGATACGCCAAATTCGCGCCCGCAGCGACTCGTTCCCGATTGGCCTGCAACTGGGCATCAGCGATTTTTCGCCGGGCCTCGGCGATCGGCTGATTCAGCCACCCGGCTGCGTCGGCTTCCAGCAGGATGGCTGTGAGACGCTCGACACGCGACAGGGCTTCCAACTGCGCGGGGTCGAGATGAAGAACGCCTTCCCACAAGACGCAAGGGATCGCCTGTCCCTGCCCTTCGATCACCAGCCGCAGCCCTCGCACAGACAGGCACAAGGCGCCGGTCCTTGCTTCGCTGCGCAGGACTTCGGTGAGTTCCGGAACAATCGCTTCGAGCAAGGCCGGCGAGGCCAGGACTTCGGACCACTCCGCATGAAAAAGTGCATCCAGGCCATGCGCGCCCCTGTCCAGCCACAGCTTCAGGGCGCCGGCTTCCAGCGTGATCGCAGTCATCCCTTGCGCACGGGCACGCTGCGTCAGGTTGGCCGAGCCGCTGACATGGACGGCGCTCAGGGGAATGGCACCGCTCTGTGTCTGCACGGTTTCAGGAACCTGCTCATCTTCGGCAGCCGCCGTCCACAGGCCGTGCAGGCCATCGGCGGCGATGGCATCGGGAGTGCCGAGGTGCTCGAACAGGGCCTGCCACAAGGCGCCAATGTGGGCACGGCTGGGCTCGGCAAGCGGAAAGCCGACCAGATCGACGAGTCTGGACAGCGATGCCTTGATGCGGTTCCAGCCATCAATCTGGCTTAGCACGTCGATGTCACGACGAGCCAGCAGGGTTGCAAGTGGAATGGCGTGCTGGGCGATGGCAAACGTGCCATATTGCCGGATGAACCAGCGCATCGGGTGGGCAACCTGGATTTGGGGATAAGCATCCCGCCGCGTGCTGTGCCCGAAGTCCACCATTTCATCCAAGCGGCCGAGGGAATCCAGAAATCGCTTCGTAAGCCGGGCATTGGGCTGCCCCTGTAACTGAGCGAGCAGCATCCAGCCGTGCGGCATCACCAGGGAAAGGGGGCGGAGATAGCCAGACCGCGGGGTGCTGCTGGTGTCCAGTTTGGCCTGGTAGCCGCCCTCGACGGCACTCAACCATTCGCTCAGTCGCTGTCGATGTTCGTGGCCGATGACGAATTCGTAGTGGCCTGGCACAACCACGCCGGTCGGGGATTTGCGGACCCCGATGGCCGCGATCAGGTCATGGTCATCCGCATGGGCGTCTGCATCGACCAGGACATGGAGATTGCTCTCATCAGGATCATTCACTTCAACGATGTCCCCCGGCAGTAAGGCTTCATCGTGCAACACCCAGTCGCCATCACGACGGCGCACCCGAATTCGCCCGCGATTCTGCTCAACGAATGCTGTGCGAACAGCAGAGGGCGCACGGCGCAGGATTTCCCAGAACGTTCGCCATTCCTTGTCATTATTCTTCCGCAGCAGCTGAATGAACCGCGTGACACTCTTCAGATCCTGCCCGAGCAATTCCAGCCAGCCTTCATCATCGAGCCGCTTTACACCGAGTACTTCGGTCAGCAAGCTGAGCGCCTCCGTATCGCTTGCGAGCGCGCTGGCCACGCATTCCCGCCCGGGCGGAATCGGGATCCCCTCCGGTGCGAGCACAATCTCCGCGGGGCAACAAAGCTGACCGCTGTCCGCTGGAATGATCCTGAGGCAAGGGCGCTCTCTGGACCACTCCGCTTGCTGCCGTTTCCCGGCATAGTGTCCGGCGAGCGTCAACACCTGCTTTGCCGATCCAGGATCGTTGGTGGCGATTTCGGCAAACCAGTCCGACGCCTCGGCTCGGGACAAGCCCACGGCTTTAGCCTTGCTAAGCCTCTCCGCCAGCGCTTCGAGCCGTTTCGGTCGGTCGCCGGTG
>DPSD01000367.1 GCA_003538495.1 Accumulibacter sp. | reverse complement strand
TTGGCGAAGCTTCTTCGGGCAATGCCTGGCTGGAAAAAATCCGGATCCAGGTCACTGCGCCGCTCGATCTGCCCCGGCTCAAAGAACGTGACGATCCGATCGGGCTCCTGATCCGCAGTATTTCCGCGCTGGAGGAGGACCCGAAAGCGCTCAACGCACTTGCCGCATCCGTGCTCGGGGATCTCGGGCAGAAAATCCCGCCAGAGCTGCGTGCATCCGACAGCATTTGGGCGCTCGATTCCACCACTGCCCTGGCCGAAGCCCTGGCGAGTGCCAAGGAACGACTGCTCGCAGCAATCGCCGCCGAGGACGACGAATGAAGATCGAGCAGATCGACCTCAAGGCCTACGGCCATTTCAGCAATCAGCAGTTGCGACTGAGCGGACCCTCTGATTTTCATATCATTTGTGGGCCCAACGAAGCCGGGAAAACCACCCTTTGGCGGGCCATCAACGGTGCCTTGTTCGGGATTCCCAATGTTTCTCCGGATACCTTCCTCCACGAATCGAAAAAGATTCGGATCGGGCTCATTCTGAGCGCACGTTCCGGCGAACGTCTGGCCGTCATGCGCCGGAAAGGCCGGATCAATACCCTGCTCAAGTACGATCCGGCAACGGGGAACGAACTCGCGGATTCGGTTCCCGACGAACGCCTGCGCGACTGGCTTGGCGGCCTGAGCGAGGGGCTTTTTCTGGCCATGTTCAGCCTCGACCACGCAGCCTTGTTGCGGGGTGGCGTAGCGCTGGCGCAGGGCAGGGGCGATGCCGGCGAAAGTCTCTTTGAAGCCGGAGCCGGGCTCTCTTCGATTCGCAGCTTGCGTGCCAGGCTCGATCGCGAAGCCGAAACCCTGTTCAAGCCACGCGCATCCACTTCGGTCGTCTACAGAACGCTGGCCGATTACGAAGAAGCCCGGAAGCAGGCGAAAGACGCTGCCGTACGTCCAACCGAGTGGACGGCTGCGAGAACGACCATGGAACTCGCCAGCAAGGCATACGAAGCAGCCAGGGCGGATCAGCTTCGACTACAAAAGGAAGCACGTCGATTGGAACGGTTGGCGGCCATTCTTCCGGATGTCGCCGCACTTGGATTGGCACAGCAGCGCTTGGCCGAGCTGGCCGGTATTCCGCCGCTTCCGCCATCCGCCGCCGCGGAGCGAATAGCCGCCGTCACGAAAAGAAATGCAGCCGTCACCGCCGAACGGACGGCCAGCCTGCGACTTGCACAGCGGCAAGGCGAATTGGCCGCGATTCAAGTCAACGATGCCGTTCTCGCCGATGCCGAGTCGATCGAGGCCATTCATCACGCCACGACGGCCTACCGCGAAGCGGGCGTCAAGTCAGCCACGGCCACCGCCGCCATTGCCACAGCGCAAGCCGCCTTTGCTTCCGTACTCAAGCAGATCGCGGGTGATGCAAGGCCCGACGAAGCCCTGCAATGGATCCCGAATCCCATCCAGGCAGCCAGGATTCGCAGCCTGATTACTACTGGCGCGACGATCAAGGCAAGGCATGCTTCCGACCTCAAGGCACTCGGCGAAAAGCAGCTCGCGATCGCGCAACTGGACGCCGAGTTGCTCAGTCTGGGTACAGACGGTGCCGACGCCGGCCTCGGCCCCTATCTCGATTCGATTGCCGACCACGGCGATCCACAAGCGCAAGCGCAGCAGCTCGAACGCGATGCGGTGGCAGCGACCGTCAAGCTGAACGCCGAAGCCGGCGCCTTGAAGATGCCATCGGCCGATGCCGTCGCGAAGTGGACCGTGCCGCTGGAGGCAGAAGTCCAGCGTTTCAAGACCGAAGATGAGGAATTGCGCCGCCAGGCACGTTCCATCCGGGAAGCCATTGAAAAGATCGAAGACGACCTCGCGGCCCTGCGAGGCCAGATCGAGGGCATGCAGATTCGCGGTGATGTGCCGACCAAGGAAGCGGTATCGGTGGAGCGGGCCAAACGAAACGAACTCTGGCTGGGCATTCGCCGACGCTTCATGCCGACAGCAGGCGAATCGATAGCGGCGGATCCACCGCCATCCGCAGAACGCTATGAGCATGCCGTCAGCAACGCCGACGATGCTGCCGACGGGCTGTTTGCCGATGCCGAGCGGGCTACCCGTTATGCCGAGTTTCGTGTTCGCAAATCGCAGATGGAAAATGCTCTCGGCCTGGAGCGGGGCCGCGCGGAAGAAATCGCGAAAAACCAGGCGGCGATCAGGCAGCGTTGGGCCGAATTGCTCGCTGGCCACGGTATGCCTGCCGTCTCGATCGCCGAGGCAGGACAATGGATCGCCAAGCGCGACGCCTTTCTGCAAAAGTTCGATGCCATCCAGCTCAAACGGCAAGAGGCGCAGCAGCGCAGCAAGTTGGCACAGGAGATCTGCACCCGGATCACTGCAATCTTCCAAGCGATGAAATTGCCTCCGCCAGGAGCCACGGAACGGCTGTCGGAAATCCTGGCGCGAGCGCGTGCCATTGCCAAGCAGCATGCCGATCAGATGACGCAGCGAGCACTGAAGAAATCTGCCCGGGCCACGGCCGAAGTCGCAAGCAGACATGCCGAGACCGCTGAATCCAGGAGCCGGGAGAAAGCTGACGACTGGTGGACGCAGTGGCGCGAAGCCATGCTGGCTATTCGTCTGGAGCCCGATGCGAGTGCAGAGGAGGCAACGGCCAGACTCGAACAGTTTGCTGCACTTGAAGAGGCGCACGCTGCCTTGAATCTGGCGGGACGTGAGCAGCGCGAGGCCAGAATCCGGATCAGCGACTATGAAACCCGACTAGCCGGGACCTGGCAACGGGTTCGCGGTGCCCCCATCGCTGCGGACGGGCGAACCCATGAGCTTCTGGCGGGCGAGTTGTACCGCGAACTCCGCTCAAGCCGATCATTGCAGGAGACCAGGTCCACGCTCACGAAACAGCTTGCAGATGACCAGGCCGCGGTAGACGAAGCTCGGCAGACTGCCGCCGATGCCACCGCAATCATCGAGAGGCTCCTGCTCCAGGCGGCTTGCATCACCCTCGAAAGTCTCGAACTGGTCGAGGAGCAAAGCATGCGACGGTCGGCGCTTGCCAGCGAAATTCGCGACATCGAAACGCGGCTGGTGCAATCGGCCGGATTGCCTTTGCCCGAAGCGCTGCAACAAGCCGAAGCGCAGGATCCGGATGCCATCGCGGCCGCGCTCGAGCAGAATTTGCAGCAAAATGAGGAGATGGCAGCCAAGGTACAGAAACGCCACGGCTTACATCTTCTGAAAT
>DPSD01000369.1:757-3587 GCA_003538495.1 Accumulibacter sp. | reverse complement strand
ACGATGGTCCCTCATGCTTCCTGTTGTCGAGGCAGAACCTGCCGGCACTGCCGCGCAGCGCCGAGCAGATGGCCAGCATCCGGCTGGGTGGCTACGTGCTGCGCGAGGCCGATGGCGGAACGCCGAGTGTCGTGCTGATCGGAACCGGCTCGGAACTCAGTCTCACCCTGGACGCCCAGGCCGTTCTCGCTCGGGAAGGAATCGCTGCGCGCGTCGTCGCCATGCCCTGTACCCAACGCTTCGATCTGCAACCCCTGGCTTACCGCCAGACGGTGCTGCCGCCATCGATCCCGTTACTTGCGGTCGAAGCCGGACATCCCGATCTGTGGTGGAAGTACGTCGGGCCAAACGGTGCCGTGATCGGTATCGACCGCTTCGGAGAATCGGCGCCAGCCGCCGAACTCTACGAATTCTTCGGTATCCATGTCGCGAATATCGTCGCGCAGGCGCGTCGTCTGAGCGCATCGGCACCCATTGTCCGCTGCCAGTGACGGCCCCTCGGCAGTACGGGGCGCACCGGCGGGCGCTTGCCCGAGACCATGATGCCTGACTCGCACGGGGTGGGTCGCGTGCCCCCCCGTAGCCGGCGATCCCGTCAGTCCTCTGCTTCCAGGGCATCGCGGACGCTTTGGCGGCGCCCGACGCGTTCCTGGAAAGCCAGTAGAGTCGGCCACTGCGCGATTTCCATGCCTATTGCACGGCTCCAGGCGAGGACGGTGAACAGGTAGGCGTCGGCGACGGTGAACTGGTCGCCCAGGAGGTAATCCCTGTCCGACAGGCGGGTGGCGATATAGCCCAGGCGAGCGACGATGTTCTCCTGGAGGCGGAACCGGTAATCCTCCGGTGTGCCCGGCCTGAATAGCGGCGTGAAGGCTTTGTGCAGCTCGGAACTGATGAAGGCCAGCCATTCCTGCAACTGATAACGTTCTAGCGTGTAAGGACGCGGCGCCAGGCCGCTCTCCGGCCGGCGGTCGGCAATGTACTGAACGATAGCCGAAACTTCGGTGAGACAGACACCGTCGTCGATTTCGAGCACTGGTACGTAGCCCTTCGGGTTGATGGCGCTGAAGTCGCTGCCGTCCGCCAGCTTGCGCTGGCGGATATCGACGCGCACCAGCTCGAAGTCGAGGCCGCACTCGCGCAGGGCGATGTGCGCTGCCAGCGAGCAGGTGCCGGGGGTGTAGTAGAGCTTGACGTCCAGGCTACCCGGCAGCGCTGGCGGCGTGGGCTGGGTTTTCTGGTGTTCTTTCGCCGACCAGGGGATGCGGGTGACTTCGACAGTGAGGAAGCCGCTGTTATTGCCGTAAGAATAAGGAGAGTCGTTGGCGAAGAAGTACAGGAAACCCGATTCGCTGATCTCGATTTCGCAGCCATTCGGGGCGGCAATCAGGCTGCTCTCGTCGTCAATGCGCGCGACGCCGCTGATGGCGCTTTCGAGCAGCCCGGTGAACAGGTTCTCCGAGTCGGGATTGTTGGCTTCCAGATCGGGCCGCGGATGGATGGCGGCGACCAAGGAAAACCACGGGCGTTCTTCGAGGCGGCGGCTGCCTTCGGCAAGTTGCAGGAACCAGGCTTTGGATTCGTAGCCGTCGGCTCCCGAAGGAGTTCCCTTGTCGGTCCACGCGCCGCTGGCTTCGATACGGTATTTCTCGCCGGCATCGACTTCGACGCCGGAGGCGTTCCACCATTTGTGCGCGTAGGCCGGGAAGCGTGTCGAGCCATCGAGCGGCAGCTTGCGGAAGGGCAGGGGCTCACGCTCCGATTGCAGCTCTTCCTCGGGGGGCTGCCCGTCTTTCGGGTAGAAGGCGGCGCAGGCCGGCACATCCTCGAGTGCCTTGGGGCGATAGTCGGAGCGCTCCTGCAGCCGCAACAGGACACAGGGGTGCAGTTGGGCATCGTCGGGAATCTTGCGTTCCTCGTGTGGCCGCGATCGCCAGACCAGGTTGTGCGTTTCATCGTGCCGGTCCTCCAGGGGATCGGGCGCCAGGGGCTGGCTGAGTTGAGCGGGCAATAGCCGCAGGCTGGCGTCGAGGTCGTTGACCTCGTTCATCATCCATTCGAGGGAGATGTCCGAGAGTCCGCAGTGTTCGTAACCGCCACCGACATCCGCATGCACGCCGGGGAACCAGACCTGCTTGATCCCCGCGCGCTCGTTCCACAGTGTCGGCCGGAAGTCGGAACGTTCTTCGTCTATGGCCAGTGCCTGGCGCCCGTACTCGACGCGGGGGCTCAGTTCGCGGTCGGCAAACTTCAGGAAGCGCAGCTCGTCGCGGTCGAGCATGCGCAGGCCATTGAACTCCGGTACGCCAAATTCGCCGACCGTATCCCAGACACCGATCATGCGGATCGGTGTTTCGTCGTGGTATTTCCAGAAGCGCCCACCGCGTTTCTTGCCACGGCCTTCCTTGAAGGCCAGCCAGATTTTTTCGGCCATGTCGGCAGCGGTGTCGTCGTAGGCTTCGGCTGCCCAGATCAAGCCGGTGCGGGCGATGAAGGCGCATAGGCTGCGGGCCGCCCAGGCCCCGCGAGAAAAACCGAACAACCAGATTTTGTCACCGCTCTGATACATCTGTGAGACCAGTACATAAGCGTCGATCATGCAATCGTGCAGACCAATGCCCTGCGTGCTGCCCAGCAATCCTTGTGTTCGCCCGCCGTTGCCGACACTTTTCAGATAAAAAGCGGCGAGTTCCTCATTGCGCTTGCTGAGATGAGAGCGGATCGGTCCCTGCTCCTCGACAAATTGTTCCCTGCCGGGCAGCATCTCGAACAAGCGATACACATTGGTTTGTTCGATGGGATCGTTCCAGGTGCCATCCATGCAAACAAC
>DPSD01000369.1:0-419 GCA_003538495.1 Accumulibacter sp. | reverse complement strand
GTCGTCACTGCGTTCTTGACACGGTCGCACGACATCCAGGCCGTCGGTGCGCGCCGGGTTCTTCTGAATCCATAAGCATAGCTTGCTTGAGGATCGCCTTGGGATCCACTTTGCTGTGAACATCGCACCCGCAAACGGCATCGGTCAATGACAAAGAACTATCTGCTCCTGCTTGAAGCGCTCGTGGCGGCCAGAACGGCGAGGCCGATCAGGACGGCCGCGCTCAGGTAGCGGGCAAAGCGAGGCGCCTTGTGCAGGCGGGATAGCGCTGGCGACGCGGCGCTCGCGGTCAGTACATAAATACTGTCGGTGACGAGCGCAATCAAGACGAACAGCACGCCAAAAAGCATGCTCTGAAGCATCGCCGGTGCTGCCGGATGGATGAACTGCGGCAGGAATGCGGCGAAGAACAACGCCGT
>DPSD01000004.1:7866-8201 GCA_003538495.1 Accumulibacter sp. | reverse complement strand
CCGGCGGGGCCCCGGGCCCGATCGACCCGGCCACCCCGCGCGCGCAGCGCGCGCTCGCCGCGGCGTTCAGCGAGCGTTACGCGCCCGAAGTGTTCGCGGCGCTGGAGCGCCGCGCGCTGGATGCGGTGGCCGCGTCCGGCCAGCCGCTCGCAGCGGCCGCGCAGCAGCCGACCCCGCCGCCGGCGTTCTACCAGCAGCTCCTCGACCGGTTGATCGCCGAGCAGCCGGTTTCGGAGCAGACCCTGGCACAGCTCGCGTCGCGACGCGGCGAAGCGGTCGTCGCCGAACTGACGACCGTCGGTGGCGTGGCCCCGGCGCGGGTGGTGCTCGGCGAG
>DPSD01000004.1:7212-7602 GCA_003538495.1 Accumulibacter sp. | reverse complement strand
GGCGCGGGTGGTGCTCGGCGAGACGCGCCAGGCGAGCGCCGCCAACGACCAGTCGGTGACCCTGCTGCTGCAACTCGAGGTGGCCAGGTGAAACCGCTCACGCCGGGCCTCTTGAGTCGTATCGAGAGCGTCGTCTGGGGTTCCCCGGCGGCGGCCCAGTCGTCGTTGCGTATGCGCGGCGTGCGGGTCGCGCGTACGGTGCTGATTCTGGTGCGCGACCTGGTGGACGGCCAGCTGACGCTACGCGCGATGAGCCTGGTGTACACCACCCTGCTGTCGATTGTGCCGCTGCTGGCCTTGAGCTTCTCGGTGCTGAAAGCCTTCGGGGTGCATAACCAGATCCAGCCGATGCTGCTCAGGTTCCTCGAACCGCTTGGCGAAAAGGGTGTG
>DPSD01000004.1:2203-6926 GCA_003538495.1 Accumulibacter sp. | reverse complement strand
AACATCACCGAATTCATCCAGCGGATGAACGTCGGCGTGCTCGGCGCGGCCGGCCTGGCGCTGCTGCTATATACCGCGATCTCGCTGATGCAGAAGATCGAGGAGTCGCTGAACTTCATCTGGCACATTCGGCGTCCGCGGCGTCTCGCCGATCGCTTCAGCCGCTACCTGAGCGTGCTGCTGGTCGGGCCGATCCTGGTCTTCGCGGCGCTGGGCATCACCGCGACGGTGATGAGCATCGAGACGGTGCGCGGGCTGCTGGAGATCGGTGTGCTCGGCCAGGCAATGAAGACCCTCAGCGGCCTGACCCCCTACCTGCTGGTGATCGCCGCTTTCACCTTCGTTTACGTGTTCATCCCAAACGCCCGGGTGCGCTTCATTCCGGCGCTGATCGGCGGCATCGCCGGCGGCGTTGCCTGGCAGACCGCCGGCTGGGGGTTTGCCGTTTTCGTCGCGTCGTCGAACCAGTACGCGGCGATCTACTCGAGCCTGGCGATCCTGATCCTGTTCATGATCTGGCTCTACCTGAGCTGGCTGATTCTGCTGTTCGGCGCGAGTGTCGCCTTCTACGTCCAGCATCCGGAGTATCTGTACGTCAGCGGCGGCGAACCGCGGCTGAGCAACCGGATGCGCGAACGCCTGGCGCTGTCGGCCATGAGCCTGGTTGCCGGCCGCTTCCTGGCCGGCGAGCGGATGCCGTCGCTACTCGACTTCACCCGCCTGCTGGGAATGCCGATCCATGTCCTGCAGACAGTACTCGAGGCGCTGGAACGTCGGCAGCTGCTGCTGCAGAGCACCGACGATCCGCCCCTCTACCTGCTGGCGCGCGACCCTTCGCGGATCTCGGTGATGCAGGTGCTCGATACCGTGCGTGTCGCCGGCGAAGAGCGTTTCTTCTCACCCGAGCACTTGCCGGCGCCGCCGCCGGTTGACGAGATTCTCGAGCGGATGCGGCAGGGGCTCGAATCGTCGGTCGGCGGGTTGACCGTTCGCGATCTGGCGGCACCGGCCGCCGAGCGCGTCGTCGACGCAAGCCTTACAGCAGCTGCTCCAGACGCAGGCGGATGATCTTTCCCTGGACCGCCGCCAGCGCTTCGATGCCGACAATCGCCGCGTCGATGTTCCGTTCGCGGGTCTGGTGGGTGAGCATGATGATGTCGGTCTGCTGCTCGTCGTCGCCCGGCTCGCGCTGGATCATCGCGTCGATCGAAATGTCGTGGTCGGCGAGGATCCGCGTCACGTCGGCCAGTACGCCGGTGCGATCCTCGACGCGCAAGCGCAGGTAGTAGCTGGTGACCACCTCGGCCATCGGCAGGATCGCCAGGTCGACCATCGCGTCGGGCTGGAAGGCGAGGTGCGGCACACGGTGCTCGGGGTCGGCGGTGTGCATGCGCGTCACATCGACAAGGTCGGCGATCACCGCCGAGGCCGTCGGTTCGGCGCCGGCGCCCTTGCCGTAGTACAGCGTTGCGCCGACCGCGTCGCCCTTGACCAGCACCGCGTTCATCGCGCCCTCGACGTTGGCGATCAGCCGGCGGGTAGGAATCAGCGTCGGATGGACGCGCAACTCGACACCCTCGGCGGTCCGCTTGGTGATCCCCAGCAGCTTGATCCGGTAGCCGAGTTGCTCGGCGTAGCGGATGTCGGCCGCGTCGAGCGTACTGATCCCTTCGATGTAGGCCTGCTCGAAGCTCATCGAGTTGCCGAAAGCGATCGCCGACATGATGCTCAGCTTGTGTGCGGCGTCGACGCCCTCGACGTCGAAAGTCGGATCGGCCTCGGCATAACCGAGACGCTGCGCTTCCTGGAGCACGACGGCGAATGAAAGGCCCTTGTCGCGCATCTCCGAGAGGATGAAGTTGGTCGTGCCGTTGATGATCCCGGCGATCCATTCGATGCGGTTGGCCGTCAGTCCTTCGCGTAGCGCCTTGATGATCGGGATGCCGCCAGCGACCGCGGCTTCGAAAGCGACCATCACGCCCTTCTTCTGGGCGGCGGCGAAGATCTCGTTGCCGTGTTTGGCGAGCAGGGCCTTGTTGGCGGTCACCACGTGCTTGCCGTTGGCGACCGCCTGCAGCACCAGCTGTTTGGCGACGTCATCGCCGCCGATCAGTTCGACGACGATGTCGACCTCGGGGTCGGCGACCACCGCGAAGGGGTCGTCGGTCACCCGGCAGTTCCCTTCGGTCAGGCGTCGGGTCCGTTCGAGGTTCCGGTCGGCGACGACGCTGACCTGGATGGGGCGGCCGGCGCGGCGGGCGATTTCTTCGGCGTTGCGCTTGAGTACCGAGTAGGTACCGCCACCGACGGTGCCGATTCCGAGGAGTCCAACATTGATAGGTTTCATAGAGCGGTCACGAGTAGTGGTTGATGGTTCGGATGGCGACGGCGAGTCACCGGCGACGACGCGGCAGCCTTGGTGGGGGCCGAGCGCCCCTCGCCGAGTGCGCTAGGCCTGGGTTCCGGCGCGCTGGCGATAGCCTTCGAGGAAACGCGCGATGCGGGCAATCGCGTCGCGCAGATCGTCCTCGTGCGGCAGGAAGACCAGGCGGAAGTGATCGGGATGCGGCCAGTTGAAGCCGCTGCCCTGGACCAGCAGGACGTGTTCCTCCTGCAGCAGTTCGGCAATGAACTCCTGATCGTTCCGGATCGGGTAGACCTTCGGGTCGAGGCGCGGAAACATGTACAGCGCGGATTTCGGCTTGACGCAGCTGACGCCGGGGATGGCGGTGAGCAGCGCATGCGCCAGATCGCGTTGGCGGCACATCCGGCCGCCCGGCGCGACCAGGTCGTCGATGCTCTGGTAGCCGCCGAGCGCGGTCTGGATCGCGTACTGTCCGGGAACGTTGGCGCACAGGCGCATCGAGGCCAGCATGTCGAGGCCCTCGATGTAGTCGCGGGCGTCGCGCAGGTCGCCGGAAACGACCATCCAGCCGGCGCGATAGCCGCACGAGCGGTGGTTCTTGGAGAGGCCATTGAAGGTGACGGTCAGCAGGTCGTGCGAGAGCGAGGCAATCGCGGTATGCGTCGCGCCGTCGTAGAGCACCTTGTCGTACACCTCGTCGGCGTAGATGATCAGCTGGTGCTGGCGGGCGATGGCGACCATCTCGAGCAGCACGCTCTCAGGATACAGCGCGCCGGTCGGGTTGTTCGGGTTGATCACCACCAGCGCGCGCGTGCGCGGCGTGATCCTGGCGCGGAGATCCTTGAGGTCGGGCAGCCAGTCGTTCGCTTCGTCGCAGAGATAGTGGCGCGGCGTGCCACTCGACAGGCTCACCGCGGCGGTCCATAGCGGGTAGTCGGGCGCCGGCACCAGGACCTCGTCGCCGGTATTGAGCAAGGCGTTCATCGACATCACGATCAGCTCGGAAACGCCGTTGCCGATATAGATGTCTTCAAGCGTCACGCCCTTGATGTGCTTCTGTTGCGTGTAGTGCATGACCGCCTTGCGTGCCTGGAAGATCCCCTTGGCGTCCGAATAGCCCGCTGCGTTGGGCAGGTTGCGGATCATGTCGAGCTGGATTTCTTCCGGCGAATCGAAGCCGAAAGCGGCCAGGTTGCCGATGTTCAGCTTGACGATATGATGGCCTTCGTCCTCCATCTGCCGGGCCGTTTCGAGCACCGGGCCGCGAATGTCGTAGCAGACGTTGTCCAGCTTGTTCGACTTTCGGATCGGCTTCATGGCGTCGCCCTGTCGCGACCCGCTCCAGCCGTCAGCAGCCCGTCCTTCCTGAACATGTCGCGGATGCCGCGGACCGCTTGCCGCGTCCGTTCCTCGTTCTCGATCAGCGCAAAACGGACGTGATCGTCACCGAACTCGCCGAAACCGACGCCGGGGGACGCAGCGACCTTGGCCTCGATGAGCAACTTCTTGGCGAACTCCATGGATCCGAGGTGCCGGTAGAACTCGGGGATTCGGGCCCAGATGTACATTGACGCCTTGGGCACTTCGACCATCCAGCCGGCTTCGTGCAGCCCCTTGGCGAGGACGTTGCGGCGCCGTTGATAGGTCAGGCGCACGTCTTCGACACACTGTTGCGGACCCTCCAGCGCGATCACCGATGCGACCTGGATCGGCGTGAAGGTGCCGTAGTCGTGGTAGCTCTTGATCCGCACCAGCGCCCGGCACAACTCCTCGTTGCCGACCATGTAGCCGACCCGCCAGCCGGCCATGTTGTAGCTCTTGGACATGGTGAAGAACTCGACGGCGATCTCGCGCGCTCCCGGGACCTGCATGATCGACGGCGCCTGATAGCCGTCGAAGACGATGTCGGCGTAGGCCAGGTCATGGACCACCAGGATGTCGTGTTCGCTGGCCAGCGCCACCACGCGCTCGAAGAACTCGAGGTCCACGCAGCGCGCCGTCGGATTGCTCGGGAAGCCGAGAATCATCATTTTTGGCTTCGGATTCGTCTCTTGAACCGCCCGCCGCAGCTCCTCGAAGAAATCGACGTCGGGGGTCATCGGTACCGAACGGATGTCAGCGCCGGCGATGATCGCCCCGTAGATGTGGATCGGGTACGAAGGATTGGGCACCAGGACCGTGTCGCCGCGGTCGACCGTCGCCAGCATCAGGTGCGCGATGCCTTCCTTCGAGCCGATGGTCACCACCGCCTCGCTTTCCGGGTCGAGGCTGACGTCATAGCGGCGCTGGTACCAGTCGCAGATCGCCTTGCGCAGCCGCGGGATTCCCTGCGAGACCGAATAGCCGTGCGTGTTCTCG
>DPSD01000004.1:1613-1896 GCA_003538495.1 Accumulibacter sp. | reverse complement strand
GCTTCGACCAGCTTGTCGGTGATGTGCTGCGGCGTTGGTCCGTCAGGGTTGCCCATGCTCATGTCGATGATGTCCTCGCCGCGCCGGCGTGCGGCCATCTTCAACTGGGCAGTCACGCTGAAGACGTAGGGTGGCAAACGCTGGATGCGGGAAAACTCTCTCATGGTCCGGGCTCGGGTAATGGCGGTGCAGTTGACGACTTGTCGGCCGGCACCTCGGGCAGGGCAGCGGCTGCTAAGGTGCGTCCCTGGATGCGATCGACAAAAAAGCTATAATCGTACTT
>DPSD01000004.1:0-1306 GCA_003538495.1 Accumulibacter sp. | reverse complement strand
CAAAAAAGCTATAATCGTACTTTAAGGTTTGGTGCACCGCAATTTTCATGAAACTGCAGCTCGAAAAATCAGACGGTCTGAACACCTTCACCGCCTATGGTGACGGTTACGTCAGCGTCAACGGCATCCGTCACAGCTGCAACCTGGCGGTGCTGCCGGAGCGCCTGATTCCGGACTGGACGCTGGCCACCTTCGAAACCCTGAGCGTCGGCGACTTCGAGTTGCTGGCATCGCTGGACGCCGAAATCGTTCTGCTCGGTACCGGCAGGGTGCTGCGCTTCCCGAGTCCAGACTTGCTGCGGCCACTGGTTCGCGCGCAGAAGGGGCTGGAGGTGATGGACTTGCCGGCCGCATGCCGGACCTACAATGTCCTGATGGGCGAAGGGCGCAAGGTCGCCGTCGGGCTGCTGCTGGTCTGACTGCCGGGCGACAGCTGTCGGCGTGGTCGACCCGGTCAACGACAAAGGGCGGCCGAAGCCGCCCTTGCTCATCGGACACGGTTCCCGGTCAGTCGCGTTCGCCGCTGAAGATCATCAGCAGGTTGAGCAGGCTGACGAAGACGTTGTAGATGTCTAGATAGACCGCCAGCGTCGCCGAGATGTAGTTGTCCTCGCCGCCATTGACGATCCGGCTGATGTCATAGAGGATGTACGCCGAGAAGACCATCACCGCAACCGCCGAGATGGTCAGCGACAAGGCCGGGATTTGGAAGAAGATGTTGGCCACTGCCGCCAGCAGAACGACGATCATGCCGATGAACAGAAACCTGCCCAGGAAGCCGAAGTCCTTCTTGGTCACCGTCGCCACGGCCGAAAGCGAAAAGAAAATCACGCCGGTGCCGCCCGCCGCCATGGCGATCAGCGAACCGCCATTGCTGAAGCCGAGCGCCACCTGCAGGATGCGCGACAGCATCAGGCCCATGAAGAAGGTGAAGCCGAGCAGCAGGACGACTCCCATGCCGCTGTTCTTGGTGCGCTCGATCCCCCACATGAAGCCGAAAGCGATGCCGAGGAAGAGCAGGAAAGACATCAGCGGGCTGCCGGCCATGAACGAAAACTGCATCTGTACGCCGGCCAGCGCGCCGAGCACGGTTGGCACCATGGTCAACGCGAGCATCATGAACGTGTTGCGCAGAACCCGGTTCTGCTGCACCGTCACCTCGCGAGTGGCCTGGCCTGTGATCTGAAACTGGGGTTGCATGGTGTTCCTCCTGTTGATGGAATTCCGACTACGGCGCTAAGACTAGCCGCATACCGGAAAAGTTTCAATCACCATCGGCTGCACGCAGCCCTGACGCATGACCCCG
>DPSD01000054.1 GCA_003538495.1 Accumulibacter sp. | reverse complement strand
TCGGTGATGGGACGCGAGGCGCTGCAGGCGGCCGTTGCCAACTATCGCGGCGAAGCCTCGAAGGACGATCACGAGGAAGGCGATCTGGTCTGCAAGTGCTTCGCCATCGACGCCGTGATGATCGAGGACACCGTCCGCGCCAACCGTCTCAGGACACTCGAAGATGTAGCCAACTACACCAAGGCCGGCGGCGGCTGTTCGGCGTGTCACGAGAAAATCGAGGACATCCTGATCGCCGTCAACGGTCGCCTGTACGCCAATGAAGCGAAGCCCCGAAAGGCCGCCGCCACAGCGGCCGAAGCGGCCACCAGGCCCAGGCTGACCAACTACCAGCGCATCCGCAAGATCGAAGAGACGCTCGAAGCGATTCGCCCGATGCTGCAGCGCGACCATGGTGACGTGACCCTGATCGAGGTCGATGGCAAGAAAATCTACGTCGAACTCTCGGGCGCCTGCCAGGGCTGCTCGATGGAAGCCGCAACACTCGGTGGCGTTCAGCAGAAGCTCATCGAAACCCTCGGCGAACTGGTGCAGGTGCTGCCTGTTACCGCGCTGGCCCGTGCCTGACCGTTTCCCTCTCCCCCGACCCCTCCCCCACGAGGGGGGAGGGGAGATTCGTGAGTCGCTGACGCGACTTTCACATTAACCAAATGGAGACATCATGAAGCCGATCTACCTGGACAACAACGCTACCACGGCCTGCGATCCCGCCGTCGTGCAAGCCATGCTGCCATTCTTCACCGAGCAGTTTGGCAATGCCTCGTCGATCCACAGTTTCGGCTCACAGGTCGGCAAGGCGCTGAAGGAGGCCCGCGTCCAGGTGCAGTCGCTGCTCGGCGCCGCGCACGACTCCGAAATCGTGTTCACCTCCTGCGGCACCGAGTCCGACTCGACGGCCATTCTCTCGGCGCTCAGGGCCAATCCCGAGCGGCGCACGGTGATCACCACGGTGGTCGAGCACCCGGCGATTCTGACGCTGTGTACCTATCTCGAAAAAGAGAACTACGTCGTGCATCGCTTGCGCGTCGACCGCAAGGGACGCATCGATCTCGACGAATACAAGTCATTGCTCAACGAGCGCGTGGCGATCGTTTCGGCGATGTGGGCCAACAACGAAACGGGGACCTGTTTTCCCGTCGAGGAAATGGCCGAAATGGCGCACGAGAAAGGCATCCTCTTCCATACCGACGCAGTCCAGGCGGTCGGCAAGGTGGCCATCGACCTCAAGACCACCAGGATCGACATGCTTTCGCTATCCGGCCACAAACTGCACGCGCCGAAAGGCATCGGGGTGCTCTATGTACGCCGTAATACCCGCTTTCGTCCGCTGCTGCGAGGAGGTCATCAGGAGCGCGGTCGCCGCGCCGGCACCGAGAACTCGGCTTCGATTGTTGGCCTCGGCGTCGCCTGCGAGCTGGCGCAGCAGTACATGAGCGAAGAGAACACGCGCGTCAAGCGGCTGCGTGACCGCCTCGAACGGGGCATCCTTTGCCGGGTCGGCAATGCCTTTGTCAATGGCGATACGCTCTACCGGCTGCCGAATACGGCGAGCATCGCTTTCGAGTACGTCGAGGGCGAAGGTATCCTGCTGCTCCTGAACCAACAGGGCATTGCCGCCTCGTCCGGTTCGGCCTGCACCTCGGGTTCGCTCGAACCCTCGCACGTGATGCGGGCGATGGGCATCCCCTACACCGCTGCGCACGGTACGATCCGCTTCTCGCTCTCCCGCTACAACACGGAAGAGGAAGTCGAACGTGTCATCGACACCGTACCGCCGATCATTGCGCAGTTGCGGAAACTCTCCCCGTATTGGAGCGGTGATGCTCCCCTGGCGAATCCGGAGCAGGCGTTTCAGCCGGAATACGCCTGACGCTCTTGCGCAGCGCACCGGAAGAGTGCTCCAGCAAGCGGTCCTTTGCACCGTGCTGGAGCACACGCATCGCCAGGCCGAACGTCGGCACGATCCGGGCCGATTGAAATCAGAGGCTTGCAGAAGCGATCGTAATGGGCACGATTATTGCTCGTGCTAAGCGGTTTTTCAGCACAGATGATAGCGATGAGCAATGTCCACCGACTCGAACTAGCCTCCGATGACGAATCCTCCCCTCCCGAGGGAACGCGCAGAATCATCAACGATGTGGAGCGAGTGCTCTACGACGGCTACTGGATCAAGACCTATCCGGTTCCGGCCGATTCCTTGCAGGCCAAGAAGCAACTGATCGAAGCGCTGACCCGACGCCTGTTCAACCACACCGAGCACGGACTCAATATTCCGGGGTGCCGGCTTGGCGAAGCCCGGCGGAGTTATCAGACGGAGGCCGACCCCGGCCGGCATCGGGTCAAGGCCGCGATGCTCGCCGGCGCCCTGTTCAACCGCGCCACCGACATTTTCCGGAAGCTGGTCGAGTTGCAGGCCGACGGCATCGAGATCCACAGCGACGACGCGCTGATGCGCGAATGCGGCCAATGTCTGCTCGACGCGATGGACCTCGGGCATGTCGTCCTCCACCGCAGCGGCGAGGAAGGCATCGACGAACTCTGGGGCGAGCCCTTCCGCGCCTTCTCGGTGCCGATCGAGGAATTCTACGAAAACCGCTACATCAAGATTGGCCAGAGCATGCGCGACATCGACCGGATCGCCGAAGCCATGGTCGCCACCTTCAGTCGCATTCCCGCTTTTACGGCCATCGAAGCACCGGTGCGGGATTTTGCCCACGCGGCCAGAATCAAGACGGAGACCTTGCGCACCGACCGCGACATTTTCGATGTCTGGTCGCAACTGGTCACCGCTGGCGAGCGGCTGGCCAACTTCACGCCGAGACATGCCCCCAAACCGCTCGGAGAGCGAACCGGCAGGATGCTGTACCGGGTTTCCGATGGTCTCCAGTTGCTCCGCAACGGCCGCGACCTGGTGTTCTACATCGCCCGTGCCCGTACGCCAATGCCCAGGAGCACCAGCGAATACATCGAACGCTGTGAAGCCTACCTCGCCACCGGCCGGGTCCCCTTCATGCCGGCGCCATTACCGGCCTGAAAAACCGTCGCCCAGCCCCTCAGTCACCCCGCACCCTGGCAAAGAAGGTACTGGTCTCGAAGATCGCGGGGGCAAAGCCCTGCCCCCGCGAAGTCAGATGCCGCTTGAGGACGAAA
>DPSD01000261.1:8469-20611 GCA_003538495.1 Accumulibacter sp. | reverse complement strand
TCCCCAGGTTGGCCAGGTAGCCGGTCGAGAAGAGCAGGGCACGGGCAAAGCCGGTGAACTCGGCGAGCCGCTGCTCGAGTGCGGCGTGCGGGCCGAGGTGGCCGCTGACCAGATGCGAGGCACCGCTGCCGACGCCCCAGGCCCTGGCGCCGGCACACGCCGCGTCGATCAGCGCCGGCTCGTTGGCCAGCCCGAGGTAGTCGTTGCTGCAGAAACTGAGCAGGCGGGCGCCGTCGACCTGTGCTGCCGGCCCACACGGTGACTCGAGGGTGCGCCGCGCCCGCCGCAACCCATCGCGCTGCAGGGCGTCCAGTCGGCCTTGCAACTGATCCAGGATCATGCCGCCAGCGCCGCGTCCAGGGCAGCGATCGCGCCGGCGACGAGAAAGTCGCATTCATCGTGGCTGAGCACGTAGGGGGGCATGAAATAGACGGTGTTGCCGATCGGTCGCAGCAGAATCTCGCGCGCCAGTGCCTGCTTGTGGAAGCGTTCCGGGAACTGGCCGTCGTCGCTGAGCACGTCGAAAGCGGCGATCATTCCACGCTGCCGGAGGTGGTGGACGCGCGGGTGGCTGGCCAGCGGGCGAAGGCAGTTGGCGAGGTGCTCGGCGAGCTGGCGATTGGCGTCGATGACCCGGTCTTCGGCGAAGATGTCGAGCGTCGCCAGCGCCGCGCGGCAGGCCAGCGCGTTACCGGTGTAGGAGTGCGAGTGCAGGAAGCCGCGGCTGATCCGGTCGTCGTAGAACGCCGCGTATACGGCGTCGGTGGTGAGCACGATCGACAGCGGCAGATAGCCGCCCGAGATGCCTTTCGAGAGGCACAGGAAGTCGGGCCTGATGCCCGCCTGCTGGTGGGCAAAGAAAGTGCCGGTGCGACCACAGCCGACGGCAATTTCGTCACAGATCAGATGCACCTCGTAGCGGTCGCACAGGCGGCGCGCCAGACGAAGGTATTCCGGATCGTACATCGCCATGCCGCTGGCGCACTGGATCAGCGGCTCGACGATCAGCGCGGCGATCCGGCGATGGTGTTGTTCGAGGTGGCTTTCGAGGGCCGCGGCAGCGCGCCGGGCGACGTCGGCGGGAGTCTCGCCGTTGGCCGCCAGGCGCGCGTCGGGCGAGGGCACGGTAGCCGCCGCGCGGATCAGCGGCGCGTAGGCGTCCTTGAACAGCGCGACGTCGGTGACCGCCAGTGCGCCGACCGTCTCGCCGTGATAGCTGCCGCTCAGGCAGAGGAACTCCGTCTTGTCTTCCCGGCCGCCGTTGCGCCACGAGTGGAACGACATCTTGAGCGCGATTTCGGTCGCCGAGGCGCCGTCGGAAGCATAGAAGCAATGGCCGAGAGTGCCGCCGGTGAGTGCCGAGAGGCGCTCGGAAAGCTCGACCACCGGCCGATGCGTGCAGCCGGCGAGGATCACGTGCTCGAGTTCGTCAAGCTGCTCGCGTAGCGCGGCATTGATCCGCGGGTTGCAGTGGCCGAACAGATTGACCCACCACGAGCTGATGCCGTCGAGAAAGCGGTGGCCATCGAAGTCGTAGAGCCAGACGCCCTTGCCGCGGGCAATCGGAATCATCGGCGAGGCGGCGCTGGCGCCGGCGTGCTGCTTCATCTGCGTGCAGGGGTGCCAGACGGCGGCTAGGCTACGCTGCAGCAGGTCGCTATTGCCCATCTTCGGTGCCGGCACGGCTCAGTGCAGCGTCTGCGAGGGCGTGTCGTTCTGCTCCGGCATCTCGGCATGGACGGTTTCCCCCTCGACATTGGGATAGAGCGGTGCGCCGCAGTCGTCACAGAACTCGTAGGGGAACTGCTGGTCCAGCACCACCACTTCCTTGAGGCCGGCCTTGCGCAGAACGCCCTCGATTTCACCGGCGATGTCGGTCGTTTCGTCTTCGATGCCCAGCAACGGCCAGACCACGCCGTGGTAGATCACGTCGCTGTCGCGGGGGCCAAAGCCGATCCGGTACTCCTCGAGCCGCTTGTCGTGGAAGCTGCCGACGATCGCGCGCAGTTCTTCGGGCGGCCGGCCGAGCGTCGCTTGCAGGAAGGCCACCGAGGCGTTCAGCGAGTAAGGGCGCGAGGCGCTGTCGGCTGCCCGGCACGCGGCATGATAGGCATCGGCGAGCAGCGGCTGATAGGCGCAGCCGGTCAGTACCGGTTCCAGGCAGGGACCGCCCTGGCGTACCCACTCCTTGAGGCAGCCCTCACGGGTACTCTTGTCCTCCTCGTTCCAGCGGAACAGTGGCAGGCCGCGCGCGACGGCGAGTGCGCCAACCAGGTAGCGGGTGTCGGAGAGGAAACGGTTGGTCTCGGGCATGCTCGATCCATCGACGCTGAGGTCAGCGCCGGCGAGGGCGGCGGCGCCGAGTTTCTGCAGCAGTTGCCAGGTCTCGACAAAGCTGTGCGGCAGTTGATCGGGGCTATACAGATAATCGGCGATCGCGAAGCGGGCGCCGGCGGCGAAGACGTGCGCACCGAGATGGACCTTCAGCGTCTGCAGGATGCTTTTCGGGATCGTCGCGGCGGGGATCGAGAAGCGCGACCAGCCGAGCACCGGTACGGCGATCAGCAGGACATCGAATTGCTGGCCGCGATCCGACATCACGCACGATTCGGCCTGCGCCTCGACGATGTCCGCGAGATCGTCATGGGCCATCGCGTGCGTATCGAACAGGCGGTCCAGCGAGGCCGTCAAGTCATCCTCGGCGCCGTCGTGGAACAGGCGATCGATGAGTTCCGCCAGGCGGTTCTGCCAGAAGAGATCCTCGAGCCTGCTGCCGGACTCGGCCAGGCCGATTGCCAGCCGACCCAGTTCGGTGGCGTCAGCGGAAATTCGCTTGCGGGAGGAGAAGCGGTTGCGTTTCATCGTCGGGAGCCTGCGGCTGGGTCAATCCGCCATTGTAGCAAGCGGACGCCCACCGCGTTCGCGCGCGTGCATCTTCTTGCGAATGCGGGGCACCCGGATACGCCAGCCAGGCGGCCGGCAAGCCGGACACGGTGTCGGGACTGGCCGCGGCGCACGGGCGTCGGCTGCGGGCAAACGCCGCCAGGCGGTCGCCCGAGGGGCGCTTCAGGCGATGCGCAACTCGGCCAGTGAAGCGACCGCGTTGCCGTTGCCGATATCAGGGGTAATGATCAGTTCGAGCACATTGACCGCGGCAAGCTCTACCCGATGGTCTTCCGCCTGGCGGTTCGCGCCGTCCGGGCTGAAGTTCCATTGTTGCCGGACGATCTCCCGGAACGACTGTCCGCCGTCGGCAGACCAGCGCAGCACGTACTCCTGCGTGCGCGGCACCGAGGGCTCGAAAAAAGAGAGCCAGATCCGCCGCAGCGCCTGCGGTTGCGGAAAGAGCAGGCGAATGGTCTGCTTGCCCGGAGCCGCTGCACGCCAGCCGCCGCCCTCGCCAGGCAGCAGCGCAGACTCGATCGGATGAGCTGCGTCCTCCGAGCTGATTTCCACCTCGGCCAGGTCTTCGAGCTTCAGCCAGTCGCCCGTCGCCGCAGCGGCGGCGTCTCTGGCATCGGCGATCACGCGCTTGCGCATTCGTTCAATCTCCCATCAATGGAAGGCGTTCCGCGGCGCGGAACGCTTGACACCATGCTTGCTACTCGCCGAGTTGGGCAGCGATCTCGCTTTCGGCCTGTGTCCAGTACGCCGTTGCGTCGCCCTGGAAACCGTCTTTTTCGGCAATGAAGTAGGCTGCCGACTGGACCATGCAATAGCGCTCTTCGGCGCTTGGCTGCACTGTAGCGGCCTTGGCTGCGGTTGTCCGACGCTGAGTTGCAGCACGCGGCGGCGTGCTCGACGCAGCAGCCGTCGTTGGCTCCGCCGTTCTTGCCGGTGCCTTCTTCGCCGTGGCGACGGGCGCAGCCTTGGCCGCAGCAGCTGCCTTGGCTGGCGCAGCGGCGCTCGTTGTGGCGACGGTCTTCCTGGCGGTGGCCTTCTTTTTTGTGGTGCCGATTTCTTCGGTCATGATCATCCCTTGTCTTGCGGTCATTATGTTGCGGTTGGTGAGGTCGGCTCTGGAGCGACTGGATCGACGCTGAAGCACCTCCGCAGGATAGGAAAATAGGGCCTGTCGGTCAAGGCGAACGCCGATTTCCGATGGTTTTCGCAATCGCCAGGCCGTTCCTCAGCCCTCCTGGAATGCCGCCGTGCGCCGCCGTGCCACCGCCGGCGCTGCGGCCGCCAGAAGCAGGGCCAGCGCCAACAGCAGCAGGGTCAGGCTGATCGGTTGGCTGACGAAGATGCCTGGATCGCCGCGGGAGATGGTCATCGCGCGGCGCAGGTTTTCTTCCATCATCGGTCCGAGGACGAAGCCCAGGAGCAGTTGCGCGGGTTCGCAGCCCAGTTTGGAGAAGACGTAACCCAGCGCGCCAAAGATGGCCATAACCAGCACCAGGAGCGGCGAGTGGTTGACGCTGTAGACGCCAATCACGCAGAGCATCAGGATGCTCGGATAGAGCAGGCGGTACCTGATGCTCAGCAGCTTGACCCAGAGCCCGATCAGCGGCAGGTTGAGGATCACCAGCAAGGCGTTGCCGATCCACATGCTGGCAACCAGTCCCCAGAAGAGTTCCGGATTGCTGCTTATCACCTGCGGACCCGGCTGGACGTTGTGGATGGTCATCGCGCCAATCATCAGCGCCATCACCGGGTTGGAAGGCAAGCCGAGGGTGAGCATCGGGATGAAAGCGGTCTGCGCGCCGGCATTGTTCGCCGACTCGGGTCCGGCCACGCCCTCGATCGCGCCGTGGCCGAAGCGCTGCGGCTCGCGCGCAAACTTCTTCTCAAGCAGGTAGGAGGCGTAGGACGCCAGCACCGCGCCGCCACCGGGCAGGACGCCAAGCAGTGACCCGAGCGCCGTGCCGCGCAGGCTGGCCCGCCAAGCACGCCGGCAGTCTTCCCGCGGCGGTCGCCACCGGTTCAGGCCGCGCTCAGCGCTACTGGCGACCTGGCGGTCCGCCTGCCCGGTCTCCAGGTTACGGATCACCTCGGCCACGCCGAACAGGCCCATGGCGACGGCAACGAAGTCGACCCCGTCCGCCAGCTCTGGGATGCCGAAGACGAAGCGCTGGCTGCCGCTGGTGACGTCGGTGCCGATCAGCCCGAGCAGCAGCCCGATCAGCACCATGGCCATCGCCTTGATCACCGAGCCTTGCGCCAGCGCGACTGCAGCGACAAGTCCCAGGAGCATCAGCGAACAATACTCGGCGGGGCCGAATTTCAGCGCCAGAGCGCTCATCGATGGCGCCACGGCGGCAATCAGCAGGGTCGCCATACAGCCGGCGAAGAAGGAACCGAGCGCAGCCACTGCCAGCGCCTGCCCGGCGCGTCCCTGTCGTGCCATCTGATGGCCGTCGAGCGCGGTGACGACCGAGCTCACCTCGCCAGGCAGGTTGATCAGGATCGCCGTTGTCGAGCCGCCGTACTGGGCGCCGTAGTAGATACCGGCCAACATGATCAGCGCCGTGGTCGGTTCGAGTCCGTAGGTGAGCGGCAGCAGCAGGGCGATGGTCGCCAGTGGCCCCAGGCCGGGCAGGACGCCGACCAGCGTACCGAGCAGCGTTCCCAGCAGGCAGTACAGCGAATTGTCGAGGGTCAGCGCGACCGCGAAGCCGAGGGCGAGGTTGTTGAGCAGGTCCATGGCGCTCGCTCAGCCGCTTCGCGTCAGCACCGGCAGCAGCGGCAGCTGGAGGCCGAGCCCGAAGTGGAACAGGACGGTGCAGAAGGCCGCCAGCGCCACCGCCAGGAGAACGGTTTCCCGCCAGGCATACTCGGCGCGGGCAAACCGGCTCAGGATCACCACCGCCAGCGTGGTGACGATCAGTCCGGCCTTGGCGATGCACAGCGCGAACAGCGCGGTCGCCGCCAGTACCAGCAGCAAGGGCCGTCCGGCGAAGGAGGGCAGCGGCAGCGGCCCGGAGCGCAGCGCCCGAATGATCACCAGCACACCCAGGATCAGCAACACCGCGCCGAGCAGCGTCGGAAAGTAGGCCGGTCCCATCTGCGACGCCGACCCCATTTCATCGGCCCGGCTGAGCAGTATCGCCGCCGCGCCGACGGCGCCAAACAGTAAACCGGCGGCCAGTTCCTGCTTGTTTGTCCGGCGCATCACTGGCGTCTCCCAGATACGGTGTCGCGCGCGCAGCGGCGCCGACGGCTGGGCGGGCGGCAAGCGCCCGCGGCGTCGGCTGCGTTCACCGCCGCGTTGCCACGATGACCGAAAAACCGAGTGCCAGCGCGTGCTCGGCGGCGACCGCGAAGCCGGCCGCAGTCAGCAGCGAATGGTACTCCGCCAGTTGGCGTTCGCGACCGCCGACTCCCACCAGCATGTTCAGGTCTGCCCGGGCGACGGCCTGATCGGCGAGCGACCCGGTCATGCGCGCTGGCAGCAGCCGTTCGACAATCAGCAGCCGCGAGCAGTGCGCCATGGCGCGGTGACAATTGGCCAGGAGCAGCGCGCAGCGCGCATCGTCCCAGTTGTGCAGCACGCTCTTGAGGATATAGATGTCCCCGCCGCCCGGGATGAAATCAAAAAAACTGCCGCTCAACAGCTCGCAGCGCTGCGCCATCCCGGCTGCGGCAATTCGCCCTCTGGCGCCATCTAGCGTGTGCGGCAGGTCGAAGAGGATCGCCTGCAGCGTCGGATGCGCCGCCAGAACCGCCACCAACACCTCGCCGTAGCCACCGCCAACATCGACCA
Source organism: Accumulibacter sp. (assembly GCA_003538495.1). The sequence goes on along the minus strand of DPSD01000261.1, from coordinate 13,908 downwards.
CCCGCTCTGGCGCCAGAGCAACGACCACGCCAGCGACCTCGCCGGCGACCAGGCGGCTCATCTCGACCATCGCCTGGTTGAACAGTGCCGCGACCTCTGGGTCCATTTCGAGATGCTGGTAGCCTTGGTGGCCGGTCGCCAGGCGGCGCGCGCTGTCGCCGGTCTTGACGCTGTAGGCCAGGTTCCCCCACCATGACCATTGACGTCGTCCCCACCAGATCGCCCACGAGCGCAGGGAGTTGCGGGCATCCGTGCGCAGCAGCGCGCCCATCGCGGTCAGCGCATAGGACCCGTCATCGTTTTCAAGGCACAAACCGAGGCTGGCCAGCGCGCGCAGCAAGCGCAGCAAGGACGTCGGCTGGCACCCGGACGCTGCGGCCAGGGTGTCGGCGTGCTGATCGCCCTGCGCCAGCAGGTCGGCGATCCGCAGCTCGGCGGCAGCGTACACCGCCTGCGACATCCAGCTCGCGCCAATCATCTCGTTCAACTTCGCCGCATTTTCCAGATCGGCGCCGGCGGGTGTCTGGCAGCAGTCGAGTGGCGTCCGAACTCCGATCGGCTTGACGTCGGCAGTCGCGCTCACCGTCATCACTCCTTGGGGAGGCGGTTGTCGACGATGAACTCCTCCCAGCGCCGCTGATCTTCCGTGATCGCCGCGGCCAGCGCCGCCGGCGTCGAGCCATCGACCTGAAAGATCTGGCGCTCGAAGCGGGCGCGCAGTTCGGGGTCGAGCAGCGCGCGCGCGACATCTCGCGCCAGTCGGTCGACGATCTCCGCCGGCAGCGCCGGTGGTGCGAAGACGGCTTGCCAGGTTGGTACCGAAACGCCGGGCAGGCCGGCCTCGGCCATCGTCGGAACGTCGGCGATGACCGCGCTTCGCTGCGGCAGAAGGCTGGCAAGCAGGCGTAGCTGGCCGCTCCTGACGTACTGTATTCCGCCCACGACAGGGCCGAAGTTCACCGGTACGCGGCCTTCGATCAGGTCGGGCATCGCCTGCGCAGTGCCCTTGTACGCTACCCGCACCATGCTGACGCCACTGCGCTTCATGAACTCCGACGCCGCCATGAATTCACCCAGGGTACTCGTGGCGTAGCTCAGCTTGTCCGGGTTGGCGCGGGCGTAGGCGATGAACTCGGCCAGCGAATTCGCCGGCACGCCGGCATTGACCGTCATCGCGAACGGAAAGCGCCCGATCATCGCGACCGGCGTAAGGTCCGCCAGCGATCGAAACGCGGGTTTCTTCTGCAGCAGCGGCAGGGCGACCATCGAGGCGACGCCCCAGAGCAGCGTGTAGCCGTCGGCACTGGCCGTAAACGCCGCCTGCGCGGCGATTGCACCGTTGGCGCCAGGCCGGTTCTCGATGATCGTCGGTTGTCCGGTCGACTTGGCCAGGGCGTTCCCGAACGTTCGCGCGGCGCTGTCCGACGGACCGCCGGCCGGGAACGGCACGATCAGCCGGATCGCCCGATCGGGATACGCTGCCGACGTCGGGGCGACGACCGCGCCCAGCCCGAGAGCCAGCAGCAAGGTGGTAAGGACGGCTTTCATATGGACCTCCGCAAGTTGTCTGGTAGGGGCGACAGTTGCACCATAAGCCCTGCGACGTGACGCGGGAATATGCCGCCGGGCAAGGTTGGCTTCAACCATTGGTTAACGTATTCTTGGGTCACGGATCGTCGCCGGCCGCTGATTGGGAGAAGCGCCATGGACAAGTTTCGCGCTCTGCAGTATTTCATCTCCGCCGCGCAGGAGGGCAGCTTTTCGGGTGCGGCGCGTCGCCTGGAAGTCAGCGTTCCCGCTGTCGCCAAGCTGATCGGCTCGCTGGAGCGCAGTCTGGGGGCAAGTCTGTTCGATCGCAGCGTGCACGGCCTGACCCTGACCGCCGACGGGCAGCGCTACCGCGAAGCCTGTCAGCACCTGCTCGACGAACTCGCCGCCGCCGATCAGGCCCTGGCGGGTGTCGAGGCCGGCAGCAGTGGCACCGTGGTGGTCGGCGCGCCGCCACACATTGCCCAGCATTGCATCCTGCCGGCCTTACCGGGCCTGCACGCGCGCTATCCGGACCTTCAGATCGACCTTCGCGGCATCAGTCGACCGAGCGATGCCGACGGCGGTGCGGTCGACGTGTTCGTCGTCCTCGGCTGGCCCGATGGCGCCGATCTGGTGCACCGCCGCCTGGCCACGACGCGTGTGCTGGCCTGCGCGGCGCCGGCTTACTGGGCGGCGCATGGCGTCCCGGTGCGTCCGCAGGACCTTCGGAAGCACGCCTGCCTGCTGTTTCGAAACCCCGAAGGAACGGTCATCGACCTCTGGCAATACGAGCGCAATGGCCAGGCGGAATCGGTCGCCGTCAGAGGCTGGTTGATCAGCAACCACCGCGACGTGATTCTCGACGCCGTGCTCAGCGGCGAGGGCGTCGCACGCTTGACCGACCTCTCCGTTCGCGCACAGATTTCCGGTGGGCTGCTGGTGCCGGTGCTCCTCGACTGGGAGATGCAGGATGCGCCACCGGTCAACCTCCTGTACCGCCCGAATCACCGAGACATCCCGCGGGTGCGGGTAGTCATCGACTTTGTCACGCGCCTGTTCCGCGAACTGGAAGACGAGCGCAACCTTGGTGCCGGTCCGGCCTGCTCGATGGACCGCCCGTACTGGCATCTGCGGCACCACGGACGCGCCTCCGCGGTGCCGCGCAAGCGACTTTGAGCAGGCGCCGCCGCGCGTTCAGCGCGGGCGGGCGGGGGTGTCGAGCAGCGCGCGCACCGCGCCGTCCTGGTCGTAGATGTCGCTGCGAAAGGACACCGTCCCCAGCTCATCCGCAACCGCCGTCCGGTAGAGCAACAGGACCGGAACGTAGCGCCCCACCGGAACGGATTGTGTTCGTCGGCTGGCGATCGCCGCGTCGAGCGCGTCCTTGTCCCAGCGCTGCGGATCGTCGAGCAGCAACAGGGCCAGCTCGCGCGGTTTTTCGAGCCGCACACAGCCCGAACTGAGTGCCCGCACCGGCTTTTGGAACTGCGCAGGCGACGGCGTGTCGTGCAGATAGATCGCGTAACCGTTCGCTAGCGCGAACTTGATCCGGCCGAGCGCTCCGTCGGCACCGGACTGTTGCTCGATCCGGTACGGAAAACCTGTCCGCCGCACGCCGCTCCAGTCGATCAGCTCCGGCGCGACGACTTGCCCGCTGCGGTCGACGACGCGCAGCTGGCGCTTCTTGAGGTAGGCCGCGTTGGCGATCATTCCGGGGATGACGTCCTCGCGCAGGATGGTCGGCGGCACCACCCACTTCGGATTGAGCACAATGTGCTGGACCTCGTCGAGCAGCACCGGCGTCTGGCGGGCGGGACGCCCAACCACCACTTTCGACGACCACCGCAGCGCACCGTCGAGATGGAGTTCGGCGTTGAAGCCGGTGATGTCCACCGCCAGGCGATCGGCGGGCATGTCGCGCGCCACCCAGCGCAGGCGTTCGAGGTTGACGCGGATCTGCGCCGCGCGTTCGGCGGCACTGACGTTCAGCGCGGCGAGCGTGAGAGGGCCGACCGCGCCGTCCACGGCCAGGCCGTGGACGCGCTGGAAGCGCTCGACTGCGGCCGCCAACGCCTTGTCGTAGCGCGCGGGATCGCCGCCCGGCGCGGCCAGGTCGGCGGCCGGGTCCTCGGCCTGCAGCCGGGCGCGCAGTGCGCGGACGCGTGCCTCGCGCTCGCCGGGACGAAGCGTCGCTCCGGCGGGGATGCTTGGCCAGCCACCGCTTGCCGCCAGCTCAGTGAACCGCGACAGCCCCTTCTGGAGCGCGCGATAAGCCTTGTCTTGCGGCGCAAGAGCCGCCAATGCCGTGGTCAGTGAGTCGGCTTCAAGCAGGTCGGTCAGCATCTGCGCACGCTCGCTGGCGTCGGGAAGCGGGGAGAAATTCCAGATCGAATACAGCGCACGGGGATCGACCTTGCCATAGCGCAGCTGCCGCGCCAGGCGCGCCAGCGCACCGGCGAACAGCAGTTCGCGACGGACGGTCGCATCCGGATCGTCGCCGCCACCCGCGACTGTGCGGCGCAGGGTGTCGATCGCGAAATCGGCCGGCGTCAAACCGTGCGCCCCGCTCGCCTCGACCGCTGCCAGCACTGCACTGGCACGCCCGTTGTCGGTCCACACCGGCCGATAGCCCCGCGTGTAATAGAAGATGCGGATCACCGCTGCGTCGGGCGAGTCGGCAAGTCCCCCATCGCTGCTCGACTGATAGAGCGCCTGCTCGATGCGCAGCGGCAGCCCCGCGGCCGTCGGTGCCGCAGCCGAAGGGATCGCACGCTCGCCGAGAGGCGGTGGCGGCTCGACTGTCGTCTGCGCCAGGAGCGGCGAAATGCCGCCGATCAGCAGGCTCGCTGTGGCGAAAAAGCGCAGCAACTGGTTCAACACCAGAGCGACATCGGGTACGATGCCGCCTTCAGGTGCCTTTCCGGAATGAAAAAACCCCATGCTCCATAACTCCATTAATGGCGCCAAGCGGCGCGAAACCGCGACACACCGTCGTTTGTTCCTGAAGGGACTGGCTGCCCTGCCGCTCGCGGTGCCCTTCGCTTCAGCTCGCGCCACATCTTCCGCCGGCAGTTGCGAACTGAAGTTTCGCCACACCCACACCGAAGAACGCCTCAATGTGGTTTTTCGCGACAGCCGCGGCTACGTGGACTCCGCGATCGCGCGCTTGAACTGGCTGCTGCGCGACTTCCGCACCGGCCAGATGGCGCCTATGGACCCTCGCCTGTTCGACATTCTGCACGCGCTAAGCTTAACCTGTGGGGGCGATGTCTTCGAAATCATCTCGGCGTATCGCTCGCCCGCGACGAACGCGAAGTTGCGCAAGACCGGTGGCGGCGGTGTGGCAAGACACAGCCTGCACATGGAAGCGCGTGCCATCGACGTGCGCCTGGTCGGTTTCGACACGGCTCGCCTGCGCGAGGCCGCCGTGGCACTTGGCTTTGGTGGCGTCGGCTATTACCCGGAATCGGACTTCGTGCATGTCGACACCGGCAACGTGCGTACCTGGGGGCCGGAGCCAACGTGATCGGCAGCCGAGCGGCCTGCCACGCGCACAAGGCGCACCGGTCGCGGCCACCCGGCGGAAGGTGATACCTGCTTCCGCCGCGTCCGCTCCCGGCACAGCAGGCCAGCAGCGCCAGGTCCGCTTTCACCGCGCCGATGATCAGCGGTCTTCACCGTCACGCTGCATGGGCACGCTGTCGGTGATACCGAGCAGAGCGCCACGCCGCAGTTGTGCGCCTGGCGCCTGCCGGGCGGGACGCCGGCCAAGGTGGCGCATTTCACAAGGCAGCACATCAAACTCCGAGATCGTTGATTTTCCGGTTTTTCCGATGGTCTCCGGCTCGTTTCCCCTCCTGTGGACGCCATACGGCTGCGCTTCAGGCTGCGCTTCAAATTCCACGCCAG
>DPSD01000261.1:872-8189 GCA_003538495.1 Accumulibacter sp. | reverse complement strand
TGCGCTTCAAGTTCCACGCCAGGCAGACCAGCGTCCACTCGCCGCTGACCTCCTTCAACTCGCGCCGAGAGAAGCGGCGAGAGCCCATCGCCGATTTGATGATCGCGAATACCGCTTCGGTCGTCGCGTAACGCGTAGCGCGCTCGTCCGGCCTTGGTCTTCAGGCAATGGGACCCTCATCGCCAACCCTGTTCTCGATCAGGCGGTGCATTTCATCCGGCGTCGGCGGGCGCTGCCATTTCACCGCCCGGACCATCGCCAATTGCCGCAGATCGTCCCGGGTCAGCCGGACCTGACTGGATGAGGATGATGCACCAGCCTGCGGGTTGAGTGCGCCATGAACGGCGACCAGCACGCCGCCAGCCACCCGGAACCGCAACAGCGGTGGCTCGCGCAGCCATCGCCCGACACGCGACGGCCGCGCCTTGCCGGGTAACGCACGATCGATGCTCATTCTTTCAGCGGCTCGACCTCGTAATTGGCGTAGCCGAATTCGTTGCTGCGCGCCGCCACGTACTTGTCGCCCAGCTTGTAGACCGTTACCTCGAACTCGGTGCCGTTGAGGTCCGTGCGCAAACGGCCGTCGCGGATCTCGTAGTCCTGGTCGCCACCGTGCATCATCTCGCCCGCCCCGGTCAGCGCGGCCTGTCTTCCGTTCACCTTCGTGATCAGGCGGCGACCGGTGGTGCCGTGCAGAATCTCGAAGTGCTCGCCGGTGGCCGCGTTCCGTACCTTGACCGTCTTGCCGACCAGCAGCTCCTTGAGCTGCGCGTCGGACAGCGCCAGCGAACCCTGCTTTTTCAGGTCGGCCACGGTGAGGCCGGGCCGGGCGGCCTTGCGCGCCTCGGCACTGGGCGTGTACCAGATCGGCGAGCTCCACGCGCGCTCCTGGATGATTGCGGAAAATCCCGGACCGCTCGGCGGAACCCTGCCCAGCTTGACGGCCTGCATAGTGCTCCAGCGTGGCGTCGGAATTTCCAGCACCCGCGTGTAGTAGAAGGCATCCAGGCTCGGATCGAATTCCGGGTCCGTCCACACCGCCTTCAGCTCCACCGCGCCGATGGCATTGGTGTAGGTCGCTCTCGCGAGGTCCACCGTCGAGCCGATCGGGGGTACTTTGCCGGTCGCTGGGTCGCGCTTGCGCGCGCCTGCCCAGGCGACGTCGTAGACCTTCTCGAACGACTGGCCGTGCATGCTCCAGCCCTTGACGATCTGCACGCGGTCGAGATTGCCGCTGTCCGGGTCCTTCGTGGCCCAGACGGCGAAAGTCGGTGCCCGGGCGTCCTTTGCCGGCAGGTCGGCGCCCATCGGGACGCCCCTGGCGTAGGCCGACTTGACCCAGTCCTTCTGCTTGAACATCCCGGCATCCAGGGACCAGCCGCCAAAGAAGCGCACCGCTACGCGCACGCCACTTGTCGAGTAGGTCTCCTTGCGCTTCATCGCGTCGAAGATCGCCTCGCGCGTGTTCTCCTCGGCCCATACCGCGCTGAGACCCGCTGGGGTCACCCAGAGACTGTTGAGTCCGAGCACCGTGGCGCCGTCAATGCGCTCTTGCGGCGTGTCGTCGACGGTCCCGTGCACGCCGAAGAAGTTCTTCTGGCGGTAAGGCACGACGCTGACGTGCGAGTCCGAGCCGCCGACCACGCCAAACTTGAAGGGGTTGAAGCCACGCGCCTGCTCCATGGCAACGCCGTCCTTGTACGCCTGCCGTACGTAGCTGCCGTACTCGCGCGGGGGCGGTCCTTTCCTGCCCAGGAGGTGCCAGACGAAGACCTCGTAGTTGGCGAACTCGTCGTTTGGCGAAAGTCCCGGCGTCGTCTCCGACTGGCCCTTGACCTGTTTCATCTCGGTCAGCGGCTCGTTGCGCAGCCGCGCTTCGGCCCACGCCCGGTCGATCGGCCGGCCGGTGTGATCGACCTCGGTCGGAAACATCAGGCCGTCGCTCAGGTTGGCATTGTGCGAGATGGCGAGCAACTCGTTGCCCGCCGCGCGCTGCTGGTCCATCCAGTTCCAGAGTGCGCTCGGATCGGTCGAATCGAGCGGCGTGAACGGCACCTGCGGGACCTTCGTCGAATCCCGGAAGAAGACGTTGCGGTGCAGATTTTTGGAATTTGGCGTGGCGGTCCACTCGTAGGCGGCGAAGGTCGTGAACGTGCCAGGTTGATAGTACTTGTCGGCGATGTCGACGATCCGTTTCCAGACCGGTGCGGCGACCACCGGATTGGCCAGCTGCTTGATTGTCTCGCCCTTGGCGATGGTCAGCGACAACAGCTTGAAAGCGAGCAGCGGATCGGCGCGCACGCCCGCCTTGAACGCTTCGGCGACGACCGGCGAGTTCTTCCGCAGCGGCGACCCGGGGTCCATCGCCTCCTGAATCATCCCCATGTACTCGGCGTGCTCGGTTACCGCACCCCAGTCGAGCGGCTTGGTGATCTTCACCTGATAGCCACCCGGGTGGGCCACCGGCTTGCCGAGCGAGTACTGGTAGAAGGTTTCGGGCCCGGTGACGGTGTCGCCGAAAGCGAAGGCATCGAACGACCAGCTGGTGTGGACGTGCGTCTCGCCGTAATAGACATTGCGTTCCGGGTTCTTCTGCTGCGCCAGTGCCAGCGGCGCCGTCAGGCTAAGGGGTCCGGCAGCGAACAACGCCGCGGCCAGGTATTTGAGTTTGCGATCCATGCGTGTTCCTCTCTTGACGGGAAACCGGTTCAAATCGTTGGCTGACGCGAGACCAGCAACCCCGAAGGAAGCGTACGGACTGGGCGTGACGTGCTTCCCAGCGCATCGGGCGGCGAATAGTCTACCCGCTCGCGGTGTTGGTGCACCGTGCCGGCATCGGTTTGCTCGCATCTTCCGGCAGGAGTCCTGAGCGACGCGTGGTCCGTTGCAGCTTGTTCAGCGTGCTGGCGAACGTGCATCGGGGCGGGCGGATCTGGTCGCCTGCCGTCTCGCCAGTGCCGCCCCGGAGCAGCGCTAGAACTTCCAGTTGCCGTAGACACTCATCACCAGAGTTCCGGTGTTGTCGTACGAACCGATCAGGTTGCCGCGCCCGCCAATGGCGACCGGCGCCGTACTCTGCAGGTCGGTTTTGAGCGTCCCGCCGTAAATGTATTCCGCTGCCAGGCCCCATACCGAAGTCTTGCTTAGCTGTTGCTGGCCACCCACACCGAAACGCCAGGCGGTGTTCAGCGGCATCAGCGGCGAGACGGTCGAACCGTTCGGCTGGAAACCCGAGTCGTACGCGATACCGAAGTTGAGCAGCCACGGGTCGCTCAGCCGATATTGCGCGCCAGCGGCCAGGTGCCAGGTGTCCTTGAAGGGGATGTCGGTGGTCAGGCTGACTGGATTCGAGGTGTCTTCGATGCCGATGTTGATCCTTCCGAACTTCGACCACTGTTGCCAGCCGACGCTGCCGAGCGCCGCCCATTGCGGGTTGATCTGAGCGAAAACGCTGGCCATTACCTGCTGCGGAACCTTGATGCCGATCTTGAGTTTCGAGTTCAGCAAGCCGGCCTTGTTCAGCCCGCTGGCAACAATTGGCGAGAGGTTCGAGAACTCTGGAGAGGCCTTGAAGTCGAGGTCAACCTGCGAGTTCCAGGTCAGCCCGATGCGGGTTCCCTCGTCGATCTCGTACATCAAGCCAAGGTTGGCGCCCCAGCCCCAGCTGTTATCGTCGTACTTGAGTCTGCCATCACCAAAAGCCGGGATGGGATTGTTGATCGCCACCTGGTCCTGGTAGATCCCGTACATGGCGTTCAGGCCTGCGCCAAGCGAGAGCTTGTCGTTGACTCTGTAGGCGATGGTGGGAAGCAGCGAAACGCCAAGCAGCGTCGTGCTCTGGACGTAATAACGGCCCGCCCAGTCGTTGTCGTACTTCAGGGGCGCACCGAAATTACCGGCCACCGCGAAGCCGAGCTTCAGGTCAGGGGAGACGCTGTAGCTGAAAAAAGCGCCACCACCGGGGAACCAGCCGCTCGATCCGATCGCATAGCCGCCGTTGTCGCTGCCGAGCAGGGGCGAGGTGCCCGAACCGATCGAGTACCTGGTGTTGGCCCACAGCAGTTGTCCCGAGGCGAGAGCCTGATTGCCTTCCAGCCGTGTCATGCCGGCCGGATTGGTAAACACGGTTGATGCGTCCTGCGCACGGGCGTTGTAGCCAGCCGACGCCAGGCCGACATCGGCCGTCCCGAGTTCGTAGGCAATCATGCCGCCAGCGAACGCCTGACCGGTGGCCACGGTGGCGGCGCAGATGACGACCAGCGAACGGAACAACCGGGGAAACCCGGGACGCCTGCCGGATCGAGTCGATCCGGATCGATGCTGGAATGACATGCTTGCCTCCAGGAAGACGAATGAAGTCCAGATAGTGCCGCTGGTTTCTGACTGGCCGTGTGCGCGCCGGTGAAGGACGGCGAAAATGGCCCGCCCATGACCGTCGTGGCGCGGGGACCGCTTGCAAGGAAAGAGATATTACCTTGCAGTGGATCAGGAAATAAAGCCAATTTTGACTTCGAGCGACGGCTTGCGATTAGACGGCTCCTTGGGAGACCGGCCACCTGGACTCGCTGGCTCGGCCTTCGGCCGAACGCGCCAGCCGGCGCGTGATTGTAGCGCCCGGCCAGATCGAGAAAACGCCCGGAAGCTGACCGACGGCGCGCTCAATGACGAACGTCCGGCCAGCGTCGTAACGGCAAGCTCGCACCTCTGACTCAGGCGCGGTCCGGGGCGCTGGCCGTCGCGGCCGGAAGGTGCCGCAGGAACCAGTGCGTGGCTTCGCCAGCGACCCACTCGCCAGCGGCGGCGGAGTCGGGGGCACCGACGCTGCCAGGCAGCCGCTTCAATTCCTTGCGGCCGGACAGTTCGCGCAGCGCTCGCCGGTTGCTCGCGACAACGTTTTCGTCATCGACGTTGACCAGTACCAGCAGCGGCGAAGCCAGCGAGCGCAGGTAGAGCATGCCGGCGAGGTCGATCAGGCCATCCCGGCAAACAATGGCGAAGATGTCATGGTCACGCAGGGCGGCGACCCGCAGCACCACCGGCGAGCAGTCGCCGGCGGCACAGAGCCCGATTGGCAAGCCTGGCAGCTGTTCATCGCGCATCTGCCGCTTGATCAGCGCCAGGGCGTCGAGCAGCCGCCGGGCAAGCAGCGGGACGTTGTGGTGGTTGTCGGCAAAGCGTTCTTCGGCAGGCGTCAGCAGGTCGATCGTCAGCACTCCGACACCGGCGTGTCGGAGGGCCATGGCAAGCATCTCATCGCGCTTCTCGGGAGTTCGACCGGCGCGGCTCAGGACGATCAGCGCCGACGGCCTAGCGGGCAGCGACAGTAGACCATGCAGCGGTTCGTGACCGTGGCCAGCGTCGATCGAGATCGGCGTCTCGCCGGGAAGAGCGATCCCTTCGATCAACGACGGACCAGTCTGACCGGTACGCGACGCGGCCCGAAAGGCTTGTCGAAGCGCGCGAAGTGGCCGGCGATCGGCATTGCGCAGTGCGGACACTGGCCATTGCTCGGCAGATCGTAATGACGAATGTTGTACCAGTCGCGCTCGATCAGCGCCGCCTGGCAACCCGGGCAGAAGGTGGTGCCGCCTTCGGTGTCGTGCACGTTGCCGGTATAGACGTAGTGCAGGCCGGCGTCGATGGCGATGCGCCGGGCCTGCGTCAGCGTCGACGCCGGCGTCGGCGGCAGCTCGCTCATTTTCCAGTCAGGGTGGAAAGCGGTGAAGTGCAGCGGCACGTCGGGCCCCAGTTCACGCGCCACCCAGTCGGCGAGGTCCTTGATCTCGGCCGCCGAATCGTTGCGACCCGGAATCAGCAGGGTGGTGATTTCGAGCCAGCACGTCGTTTCATGATGGATGTAGCTCAGGATGTCGAGCACCGGTTGCAGGTGGCCACCGCAGAGTTTGAAGTAAAAGTCGTCGGTGAAGGCCTTGAGGTCGACGTTGGCGGCGTCCATCACCGCGTAGAACTCGCGTGCCGGCTCGCGATGCATGTAGCCGGCGGTTACCGCCACGCTCCTGATGCCCAGCGCACGGCAGGCAACGGCGGTGTCGATTGCGTATTCGGCGAAGATCACCGGGTCGTTGTAGGTGAAGGCCACCGACTGGGCACCGTAGGCAGCGGCCGCGGCGGCGATCCCTTCCGGGCTGGCCGCGTCGAGCAGACGGTCCATGTCCTTCGACTTCGAGATGTCCCAGTTCTGGCAGAACTTGCACGCCAGATTGCAGCCGGCGGTGCCGAAGGATAGGATCGCCGATCCGGGATAGAAGTGGTTCAGCGGCTTCTTCTCGATCGGATCGATGCAGAAACCCGACGAGCGACCGTAGGTGGTGAGCACCATCTGGCCGCCGGTATTCTGGCGAACGAAGCAGGCGCCGCGCTGGCCTTCGTGCAGCTTGCAGTCGCGCGGGCAGAGGTCGCACTGAATCCGCTGGTCGGCGATGGCGTGCCACCAGCGACCGGGGTGTTCGGATTCCGGCGTTTTCGGCGAGGCGCTCAGTTCTCTTTCCATTTTTGTGCTCCATAACGCGCCAGGGTGAGCTGCTCGTCCCAGAAGTCGGCTGGCAGACCGGCCTTCAGTTTGAGTTCGGCCAGGAACTGACGCGGGTCGGTGAGCGACTCCCATACCTGCGGCAGGAAGGTCGCGCGGCGATGGCCGCAGCTCAGGATCAGGCCATCAATGCCGGGTCGCAGGCGGTCCAGCGCTTCCGCCTCGCTGCGCACCGGGAAGGGCTCGGGCGGGGTCAGCAGCGAGACCTCGACACGCGTGCGCGGCAGTTCCCGGGCGCTCAGTGGTGCGAAGCGCCGGTCGCGAAAAGCGGCAGCGACGGCGTTTTCGGCGACGTCGTCGGCCAGCGGCCGGTGCGCTTCCAGACTGCCGACGCAGCCTCGCAGGCGGCCGTTCTGGGTCAGCGTGACGAACGTCGCCGCCGGCTCGGCGAGTTCGGCGAGCGAGCTGACGGGTAGCGCCGCGACCCCGAAGCGCTCGCCGATGGCGTTGCGCGCGCAGATCAGCAGCGCGCGGCCGAGCGGCTCAGTGGACATTGGCGCTCGCCATAGCAAAGGCGAAGGCACCGTAGCCGACCACCCGCGAGCGGTCGCCGGCGGTGTCTCCGGAATTGCGCAGGTCGATCAGTTGCGCCTGCAGTCCGTGCCGGCGCGCCGCCAGCAGCAGGCCATTGACCGGCGTCGCGCCACACGCCTGCTGGTGGTCGAGCGGCGGATCGAGCGCGACGATGCGCCGCGCGGTCTCGGCGTCGGTCTCCCGGGCGACCGCGTAGGGCAGGTAATGCGACAGATCGGAGCTGATCACGATCA
>DPSD01000261.1:389-575 GCA_003538495.1 Accumulibacter sp. | reverse complement strand
TGATCACGATCAGCGTCTCGTCACCGCCCCACAGCCGTTCGAGTACTTCGGCCACCTGCGCCGCCAGGGCGCGGCCGACCGCCAGCGGCACCAGCGTGAAGTCGTCGAGCACGCTCTGCAGAAACGGCAATTGCACCTCCAGCGAGTGCTCCATGGCGTGCGCGGCGTCGCTGACGACGACCTGCG
>DPSD01000261.1:0-134 GCA_003538495.1 Accumulibacter sp. | reverse complement strand
CGCTGACGACGACCTGCGGCAGCGCTTCGATGTCGGCAATCGCCGCGGCGTCCAGCGGCACCACGCCGAGCGGCGTGGCAAAGCCGCTGGTCGACGGGAGCGCCAGTCCATTGACCGCGACGCGGTGCGTCGGG
>DPSD01000347.1 GCA_003538495.1 Accumulibacter sp. | reverse complement strand
GGTCATGTCTTTTCCAGGCCCCCCCGATCATGAAAGTCTTGACCGTTGCCCGCTCCCCCCGACCCCTCCTCAGCGCGGGGGGAGGGGAGATTCGTGAGTCGCATACGCGACTTTCACATTAATTCTTCAGCAATAGCCACACGCCCTCGATACCGTTGAGCACGAGATCCACGACGTCGGGTGCTAATCGGTCCTTGTGCTCCTGCCGCTTCGCCCGCAATCTGGCACGCTCGTTGGCGATCAGCGCTTCGGCAAGGGCCTGCGGGTCAAGGTTTGCCTGTCGGTTCGCTTTCTTGCCGAAGTCATCAAGTGCTTTCTGCACGGCGTCGGGGTCGAGAATGACGATCGGTGAACGGCAGTGATTGCAGACCTGGTCGCGACAAATATCGACCGGCGCGCCGCAACCGGAGCAGCGAATGGTCTGCACCTGGCGCGCGAGTTGATCGACTTCGGCGCCGTTGAGCAGACGAACGAAGCCCTTTTCGATCATGAATGCGGCAAATCCGGTGTAACGGCCGTGCCGTTGCGGGCAACGGTGGTAGGCAAAACGGCCGGCGCGCGTGCTGTCGAGGCAGGCCAGCAGCGACTGCTGGCAGCGCGGGCAGCGCAGCGGCTGGCGCCAAGGCTGGCGCGAGTCGGCAAAATGCTGGTGCAGCAGCCGGAACAGTTCGAGGACCCCCGCTGGCGCCAATTGCGCACTCTCATATTCGTCGAACCAGATGCCCTGGCAGGCGAAACAGAGATCCAAAGTGAGTTCGCCGCTGAGCTGGCGCTGGAATCGATGAACTGCCATCGGTACCTGGCAGCTCGGACATCGCGCAGAGTCGGTCGGAGGCGGGGGAAATGGCTTGGGGAGACTGGACATGGTGGCGAAGGGGCGAAGGCGGCAGGGGTCAGTCGGCAGGGGCTCTGCGTCCAGCCCCGCAAGTGGCGTGAAACGATCAAAGGCGAACCAAGGGGCCAGGTTCAGCGGTTCTACTGCATTCACAAAACGATGTGAGCCCGGCTGCTAGCTGTTGCTTTACATCGCTGCACGCTGCACGACGCGACGGATGTGTCGGACCCCCATCGCGGCGCTGATGACCACGATCGGAATCGCCACCCCGGTGACGACATCCGGATTGACATCGACGCCCGCCGCCTTGATTGCCTTGGCGATGTAAGCGATCAGGCCGACCACGTAATAGCTGACCGCGGCTACCGACAATCCCTCGACGGTCTCCTGCAGGCGCAGTTGCAGTCTGGCCCGCCGTGCCGTCGCGCTCAGGAGCGCCTGGTTCTGCCTTTGCATCGCGATGTCGACCCGCGTGCGCAACAATTCGCTGGCACGACCGACTCGTTCCGACAGGCTGTCCTGCAGCCTGGCCACGGTTTCGCAGGTGTTCATCGCCGGCATCAGGCGCCGCTCGACGAACTCGCGCAGGGGCGACAGACCTTCGACACGCACTTCCCGCAGTTCGACGATACGACGATCGACCAACTCGTGGTAGGCACGCGCGGCGCAAATCCGACCCAGAGTCGATGAAATCGTGCTCTCGACGACGGCGGCGAGCTTGGTGAGCCGGTCGAGCAGCGCCGGTTCATCTTCGCTCCTGGCCTCGACCATTTCGTTGATCAGCGCCGCCAGTCGCTGATCGACATCGACCAGCACCGGCATGGTCGCCCGGGCCACCGGGAGGGTGAGCAGCGCCCTCATCAGATAGGTTTCGATCTCCAGCAAGCGCTGCACCATCCGTCCCGCCTGGCGCGGGGTGAGGCTGAAATCTTCGATCAGGAAGCGGCTGTAGCCATCCGCATGGATGCGAAAGTCGGCCCACACGCTGGCGACGCCGTCGCCGACACGTGAACCGACGAGCGGGTTGCCTTCGAAATACGTCGCCAGTTCCTCGTTGCCGGTCGCTTTCCTGGGGGCTTTTCGCAGCGCGACGTGCGCGGCCACGAGCACCTGCCCCGGCAGGCTCTCCAGCCAGTCTGGCGGGACGCTGGCGATCACTGGCCTGGCGAAGGGATCGTCGAACTCGCCCTGACGGAAGAAGGTGTAGCTGTTGCACTCGGTACGCCGCTCCCATTTGATCCGGAAGGTGCCGAGATCGGCCTGGAAGTGATTGACATCCGGCGCCGGGGGAGGCACGCCGTAGCGCGTGCACAGCTCGACGAGGCGCTCGTACTCGGCCTCCCGGTTGGCAGGGTCGGTGGCGAGGGCCAGATAGGATGCCTGCTCCGGAATGTTGAGCGTTTCCGGTAAGCGGGCATGCAGCTCGTAGTTGAGAGCAAAGCGTTGCGGATGATTCACTGCGGTTGCCATGCCATTCCTTCATCAATCTTGCAGGGGATTTCTGGCGAATAGTAACCGATGAGCTTTCTTGAACGCTACCCGGCGCCCTCGACACTCAGGCGTCGAAACGACGTACCCAGAACAGTTCATGGCGGCGGACGGCCTTGCGGAAAAATTCGTTTTCGCCCGTGGGCGGCCAGGAACGACCAGTGAGCACTTGCTGGATGCGCCGGCGCAGACGTTTCTTGATCGGCAGGCGGCCCTGCAGATCGTGCTGCATGGCCAATGCCATGGCTTTGTCGAGCTGCACCGCTTCGCTCAGCGTCGGGCTCCAGAGAGCATCGGCGGGCAGCGATGTGAACGCCGGCGGCAAGGCGATGCCGCAGCCGGCCGGTCCCATCGGCCAGCGGTCGTTGTCGTGCAGGTGATTGGCGTAGAGCAGGGCGATTTCGGGTTGCCAATTCGCCAGTTTTGCCGCCAGATCGATCGCCAGAGTGGTGGCGTAGTGATCGGGATGCGGGTCGAGCTGCGGGTGCGGCGTGACGACAATTTCCGGGCGAAAGTGTTCGAGCAGAGCAACCAGATCACCGAGCAGGTTCTTCCCCGAAG
>DPSD01000102.1 GCA_003538495.1 Accumulibacter sp. | reverse complement strand
AGCATCACGTCGCCGACGATCAGCAGCCGTGCAGCGGCAAGGTCAGTGAGCGGCATCGCCGCCCGGCGTGGCAGGGCGAGCTGTGCTCGCCAGACTGGCGCACCCGTTGTCGAGCACGGTGACAGGCAACATGGCACTCCTAGGGCGTCAGATCGAACTCTTCGGTGCGCTTGGGGGAGTAGGTCTCCCAGCCGCCGCAAGCCGGGCAGCGCCAATAGAACTGGCGCGCCTTGAAGCCGCAATTATCGCACCGATAACGCGCCAGGCGACGGGTGTAGCCGTGCACGATCCCCTTGGCCAGGTCCAGGTCGGGACGGATGTCCGGTGAGGCAAACAACAGTCGCGCCTCGAGCAGTTTGTCGAAGCCAAGCAGGGTCGGATTGCGTATCAACTCATCGCGAACCAGTCGGTACGCGGCTTCCGGTCCGCCACTCTCGAGCACCAGCTGAAAAACCACGTCCAGCAGGTCCAGCGACGGATAGTGGTCCAGATAACCTCGCAAGAGCTGCAGACCCGCCTCGCGGCGATCCTGCTTGCGAAAGGCATCCAGCAAGCGCTTGGCGACCAGCGCCAGATAGGTCGGATCCTGCTGTTCGATCCGCTGCCAGGACTCGATCGCGGCGGCGAACTGATCGTCCTGGAAGTGCAGGTCACCCTGGAGCAAGCTCGCCCGAACGCATTTTCGATTACGCTCGAGTGCGATCTGCAGGTAGTTGGCCGCAAGATCACGACGCGAACGGATCATTTCGGCGGCGGCAAGCTCGCAGTAGTACTCGGCGATTTCCTTGTGCGAGGCGAAGTCGGGCAGTTCCGAGGCGATGGCGATCGCCTTCTCCCAGTCCTTTTCCAGCTGGTAGATCTCAAGTAGGTTGCGCTTCGCGTCTTCCGCCATCGTCGAATTGCGCAGTTTCTCGAACACCGCTTCGGCGCCATCGAGCAGCCCGGCCTTGAGGTAATCCTGTCCTAGTTCCGCGAGCGCCTGCAACTTCAGATCCTGCGCCAGATCCTCGCGCTCTACGAGATGCTGATGCATCCGGATCGCGCGCTCGGTTTCGCCTCGACGACGGAACAGACTGCCGAGTGCGAAGTGGATTTCGATGGTCTGCGGATCGACCTTGACGGCCTCGACGAAAGCCTCGATCGCCCGATCAGGCTGCTCGTTGAGCAGAAAGTTGAGCCCCTGAAAGTACGAACGCGGCAAGGCGCGCGACTCCTTCACCAGGTGCCGGATATCAATCCGCGCCGCTGCCCAACCCAGCCCGAAAAACAGCGGAAACAGGAGCAGGTGCCAATACTCGAACTCAATCATCGGGTTGACGTCGCTCCCTTCGCCACAGCCACCGCTTGCCTCCCTGGCAAAGTCACATCGGGCGCCCCTGACTGCCCATGACGCTGGCCTGCGCCACCTTGAGTTCACGCTTCAATCTGTTCACTTCGCGACGCTGAGAAAACAGGGTACCCAGCAAGGACAGCACGGCGAAAACCGCACCGCCAGCGAAGGAAACCAGCAGGACAATGACCAGCGGCGCCTGCCAGACGGTGTCAAGGAAGAAGCGAACGCCCACCGGGTCGGTGTTCTTGATGGCGAACGCAAAAATGAAGAGAAAAAGAACGACTCTCGAGAACCACAACAAGGAACGCATCAATTACCTTATCACAGGAAACGGGCGGCAACTTGCGTTGCCGCCCGCAAACCGACTTGCCCGAGCACTCAGACCAGATCCAGCGAGCCGTCGACGCGCTCTCGCAATTCCTTGCCTGGCTTGAAGTGCGGCACCCATTTTTCCGGGACATCAACCTTCTCGCCAGACTTCGGATTCCGGCCAACCCGCGGCGGCCGGTAGTTCAGGGCGAAACTTCCGAAGCCGCGAATCTCGATGCGATCGCCTTTGGCCAGTGCCTCTGCCATGGCATCGAGAATCATTTTCACTGACAAGTCCGCATCCTTGGCGACCAGTTGAGGAAAGCGCCCGGCCAACTCGCCGATCAGGTCAGACTTGGTCATCAACCTGCCTTACTGGGGATTATTCAGCTTGGCTTTGAGCAGCGCACCGAGGTTCGTGGTGCCCGAACTGGCGTTGCTGTCGGCAGAGAATTTCTGCATCGCTTCGTGCTGTTCGGCCTGATCCTTGGCTTTGATCGACAAGCTGATCGAACGCGTCTTGCGATCCACGTTGATGATCATTGCCTCGACCGTATCGCCTTCCTTATAGACCTTGGTCAGATCGTCAATCCGGTCGCGAGACACCTCCGAAGCACGCAGGTAGCCCTCCATGTCGCCATCGAGCACGACTACCGCACCGCGGGCATCAACCGACTTGACCACCCCACGGACGACACTGTTCTTCTCGTGGGTGGCGATATAACTGGTGTACGGATCGCCATCGAGTTGCTTGATGCCCAGCGAGATCCGCTCCTTGTCGGTATCGATGGCCAGTACCACCGCGTCAACCTCGTCGCCCTTCTTGAAGTTGCGAATCGCCTCTTCGCCAGCGAGAGACCACGACAGGTCCGAGAGATGTACCAAACCGTCGATGCCGCCCGGCAAACCGATGAACACGCCAAAATCGGTGATCGACTTGATGGCGCCACGTACCCGATCGCCCTTCTTGTAGTTCATCGAGAAATCGTCCCACGGGTTGGCAGCGCACTGCTTCATGCCCAGGGAAATCCGACGCCGGTCTTCATCGATCTCAAGGATCATCACTTCGACTTCGTCACCCAGCTGAACGACTTTGGACGGGTGTACGTTCTTGTTCGTCCAGTCCATCTCGGAGACGTGCACCAGTCCCTCGATGCCCTGCTCGATCTCGACGAAGGCACCGTAGTCGGTCAGGTTGGTAACCTTGCCGAAGAGGCGGGTGGTCGACGGATAGCGGCGGGAAATGCCCACCCACGGATCTTCACCGAGCTGCTTGAGGCCCAGCGAAACGCGGTTCTTCTCCTGATCGAACTTCAGGATCTTGGCCTGCAGTTCGTCGCCAACGGCGAGGACTTCGGACGGGTGACGAACGCGGCGCCATGCCAGGTCGGTAATATGCAGCAAGCCGTCGATCCCGCCGAGATCGACGAAAGCGCCGTAATCGGTGATGTTCTTGACCACACCTTTGACGATGCTGCCTTCCTTGAGCGCAGCCAGCAGGGCATCGCGCTCTTCGCCGACGCTCGCTTCGAGAACGGCACGGCGAGAGACCACCACGTTGTTGCGCTTGCGG
>DPSD01000105.1 GCA_003538495.1 Accumulibacter sp. | reverse complement strand
CGGGTCATGCGTCAGGGCTGGTGGACAAGGCTGCGACTTGAACTTTCTGGGCGCTTGATGGTACTATCGTCGGGTTTTGCTGGCCGGTGTCAGCGAAACTGGAAAGCGTGCCCTCGTGGTACGCCGGGTGTGCCGCTGTGGCACACCTTACTACGCACATTCGCCTGTTCAAGGGTGCCTGTCTGGACAACACGACAGGCTGTAGCTGGGCGGATGGTGGTCCAACCCTGATATTGAGAGTAAAAACATATGTCTACAACAATGCGTCAGATGCTCGAGGCCGGTGTCCACTTCGGCCACCAGACACGATTCTGGAATCCCAAGATGGCGCCCTATATCTTCGGCGCGCGCAACAAGATCCACATTGTCAACCTCGAGAGCACGCTTGCCAAGTATAACGAAGCGATGACCTTCGTCCGCAAGCTGTCTGCCAACAAAGGAAACATCCTGTTTGTCGGAACCAAGCGGCAGGCTCGCGAAATAGTCGCTGAGGAAGCGTCCCGTTGCGCTTCCCCGTACGTCGATCAGCGTTGGCTGGGGGGCATGCTGACCAATTTCAAGACCATCAAGCAGTCGATCAAGCGCCTCAAGGAGATGGAGGCCATGGTTGAAGATGGCTCGCTTGAGCGACTCGGGAAGAAAGAGGCGCTGATGACCACGCGGGAACTGGACAAGATGCTCAAGTCGATTGGCGGCATCAAGGAAATGGTCACGCTACCTGACGCGTTGTTTGTGATTGACGTTGGCTATCACAAGATCGCGATCACCGAAGCTGTCAAGCTGGGAATTCCAGTTGTCGCCGTGGTCGACACCAACCATTCGCCGGAAGGTATCGATTACGTCATTCCCGGTAACGACGACTCTTCGCGTGCGATCCGGTTGTACGCCCGTGGCGTAGCGGATGCCGTCCTTGAAGGGCGCAGCCAGTTTGTCGAGGAAATCATTGACGCCGTTTCGGGCGACGAATTCATCGAAGAAGCAAGCGACAACTGATTGGCTGCCGCTCTGGCTGCGTGCGCGGGGAGTCGCCGCCGGCCAGACATGCGTCCTGACTCTGTTCAGTGAGGCGCTGCCGACTCTTCCGGCAGCGTATGCAAGTGGAGAATGAAAATGGCGGAAATTACCGCAAGCATGGTGAAGGAACTGCGCGAAAGAACCGACGCGCCGATGATGGAATGTAAGCGGGCCCTGACCGAGGCCGCTGGCGATCTCGGCAAGGCCGAAGAAATTTTGCGCGTGAAGCTTGGTTCGAAAGCCAGCAAGGCTGCCAGTCGGATTACCGCGGAAGGCGTTGTGGCCATCCACTTGTCGGATGACGGCACAATGGGTGCGCTGATCGAAATCAACTGCGAAACCGACTTTGTCGCCAAGAACGATGATTTCCTGAAGCTTGCCAGCAGTTGCGCGGCACTGGTCGCAACCGCTGACCCGGCCGACGTGGCTGCCCTGTCGGCCTTGCCGATGGGCGACGGTACGGTCGAATCGACGCGTACGGCGCTGGTCGGAAAGATCGGCGAGAACCTTTCGATCCGTCGCTTCGTTCGCATGCAGGCCACGGGAAAGCTTGCTTCGTATGTGCATGGCGGCGCCAAGATTGGTGTTCTGCTCGACTGTCTGGGCGGTGACGATCAACTGGCCAAGGACCTGGCCATGCAGATCGCGGCGGGAAAGCCGAAGGCTCTCGATGCAACCGGTGTCGCGCCGGATCTGATCGACAGCGAGCGTCGGATCGCCATCGAGAAGGCGAGGGAAGCCGGAAAACCTGAAGCGATGCTCGAGAAGATCGCCGAGGGTTCCGTGCAGAAATTCCTGAACGAAGTGACCTTGCTCGGACAGGTCTTTGTCAAGGCCGAAGACGGCAAGCAGACCATTGCCCAGTTGCTCAAGTCCAAGGCTGCTTCGGTTGCTGGCTTCGTATTGTTCGTCGTGGGTGAAGGGCTTGCCAAGAAGAGCAACGATTTCGCTGCTGAAGTGGCTGCTCAGGCCGCCGCTGCCCAGAAGTAGTCGTCCAGCACGCGTGGCTGATCAGGCCTGACTGAAGGAGCACCATGTCGATGTCCGAGAACTCGCCGAGATACAAACGTATCCTGCTCAAACTGTCCGGCGAGGCCCTCATGGGGGGCGATGCTTATGGCATCAACAGGCAAACTATTTCGGGGATCGTTGCCGAAATCAAGGTGATTGTCGACATGGGCGTGCAGGTCGGGGTGGTGATCGGCGGCGGAAACATCTTTCGCGGTGTTGCGCCGGCTGCCACGGGAATGGACCGCGCCCAGGCGGACTACATGGGCATGCTGGCAACGGTGATGAACGGGTTGGCGTTGCACGATGCGATGCGGGCTGCCGGAATGGCTTCCCGCGTGCAGTCAGCGCTGAATATCGAGCAGGTGGTGGAACCGTATATTCGTGCCAAGGCGATCCGCTACCTGGAACAGGGCCGGACGGTTATTTTCGCTGCTGGTACGGGTAACCCGTTTTTCACGACAGACACCGCTGCCGCCTTGCGTGGCGCCGAAATCGGTGCTGAAATCGTGCTCAAGGCGACCAAGGTTGACGGTATATATTCGGCCGACCCCAAGAAGGATCCCTTGGCCGTTCGCTATGACCGGATCAGCTTCGATGAAGCCATCGCGCAGAATCTGGCGGTGATGGACGCCACGGCTTTCGCCCTGTGTCGGGACCAGAAGTTGCCGATCAACGTCTTCTCGATTTTCAAGCATGGGGCCTTGGAGCGGGTTACGATGGGCGAGAACGAAGGCACCCTGGTGTATTGCTGACGGAGACCGAAATGTCGATAGCTGATGTGAAGAAAGCTGCCGAGGTAAAGATGCAGAAGTCGATTGAGGCGCTCAAGACCGACTTGGCCAAAGTGCGGACTGGACGGGCGCACATCGGCCTGCTGGACCACGTGCAGGTCGAGTACTACGGCTCCCTGGTGCCGATCAACACGGTTGCCAACGTGACCGTGATCGATGCCCGTGCGCTTGGCGTACAGACCTGGGAGAAGGGGATGGCAGCGAAGGTCGAAAAGGCCATTCGTGACTGCGACCTGGGACTCAATCCGTCTTCGCAAGGGGAGTTGATCCGCGTTCCAATGCCAGCGCTTACCGAGGAACGGCGCCGCGATCTGATCAAGGTGGTGAAGGGCGAGGGGGAGGGGACCAAGGTTGCGGTGCGCAACCTGCGGCGTGACGCGATCGCCACTCTCAAGGAGATGCTCAAGAACAAGGAGTGCTCGGAGGATGAGGAACACCGGGCTCAGGACGACATCCAGAAACTCACCGACCGCTACGTTGCCGAGATCGACAAGCAACTCAGCCACAAGGAAACCGAGTTGATGGCCATCTAGACGCTGTCTGCCGAGCAATCGAAATGGCTCTCTTTGGCAGCTCCACGCGGAACGTCCCGGCAACTTCAGCGGTGCCTAGGCACGTGGCGATCATCATGGACGGCAACGGACGATGGGCCAAGAAGCGCTTGTTGCCGCGCTTTGCTGGGCATCGTCGCGGCGTCGAGACCGTTCGCGAGACGGTTCGGGCGTGCCTTGAGCGCGGTATCGAATATCTGACGCTTTTTGCCTTCAGCTCGGAGAACTGGCGCCGGCCGGAAGAGGAGGTGTCGCTGTTGATGCAGCTCTTCAGACGTGCCCTGAAGGACGAGGTCAGCAAGCTCCATCGCAATGGCGTACGCTTGCGTGTGGTCGGCGATCTTTCGCGTTTCGAGCCAGAGCTGCAGACGCTGATCCAGGTGTCGGAGCAGAGAACCGCCGCCAACGAACAGCTGATCCTGACCATTGCCGCCAATTACGGCGGCCGCTGGGATATCCTCCAGGCGGTCAGGCGGATGCTGATCAGCCAGCCGGATGCGAGCGGCGAATGGAGCGAGAGCGACCTTGCGCCGCATTTGGCCATGAGTTACGCGCCGGAGCCTGATTTGTTCATCCGCACTGGAGGAGAGCAGCGGATCAGCAACTTCCTGCTTTGGCAACTGGCCTATTCCGAGTTGTACTTCACCGATGTACTCTGGCCCGAGTTCGACTCGGCGGCTTTCGATGGCGCGCTGGCCTCGTATCAGCAGCGTGAGCGTCGATTCGGGCGAACGAGCGAACAGCTGGTCGGCCATTCGCCGGCGACGCTCTCTCCGACGGACTCGCGAATCGATGCTTAAGACGCGGGTTATTACCGCGGTCTTCCTGTTTGCGGCCTTCTTTCTTGCACTCTTCTACCTGCCGCCTCTCGGGTGGCTGGTCTTCGCCACGGCAGTAGCCACTGTCGCTGCCTGGGAGTGGGGGGGCTTGATGCGCCTCGGTGGAGCGGCACGGATCCTTCTTGGCGTCCTGCTGGCCATTACCTGCTCGGGGATCAGCGCTCTTGAGCCGGCGGCGGTCGGCCTCGCCGCTGCTTCTCCCGAGGAGGCATGGCGTCTGGGGGCGTGGTTCTACCTGCCGGCTGCCGTCTGGTGGCTGCTGGCCGTGCCGATCTGGCTGAAACGGCGCTGGTCCTTGTCAAACCATGGCGTCGGTCTGATGATCGGCATGCTGCTGATTCTGCCGACCTGGCTGGCGCTGGTGCAGCTGCGGCAGGCCGGGCCGCCAGCCTTGCTGGCGATCATGGCCGTCGTCTGGCTGGCGGATATTGGCGCCTATTTCACGGGGCGACGTTTCGGCAAGCACAAACTCGCACCAAACATCAGCCCGGGAAAGACCTGGGAAGGGGCGGTTGGCGGTGGCGTCGCGGTCGTCGCCTACGGCTTTCTGGTGTCCTCGAAGCTGCCGGCGACGCTGTCTGACAATTACCTGCTGCTGCTGCTGATCATGATCCTGTTGACGGTGATCAGCGTCCTTGGTGACCTCTTCGAGTCGCTGCTCAAACGCCAGGCGGGCCTGAAGGATAGCAGCAACGTGCTGCCGGGCCACGGCGGTGTGCTCGACCGGATCGACAGTCTCACGTCGACCCTGCCGCTGGTCGCCCTGGTCTGGCTGGCGACTGCGCATTGAGCGCTTCCGGGGGCGTCGTGCAAAATCTCACCATCCTGGGGTCGACGGGTTCGATCGGGGTCAATACCCTGGATGTCGTTCGCCGTCACCGGCAGACCTACCGGCTGGTGGCCCTTTGCGCGCATCGTCAGGTCGACCTGCTGTTCGCGCAATGCGTCGAATTCCAGCCGCGTTACGCGGTGCTTGGCGATCCGGCACTGGCCGCAGACCTCGCGGCGCGCCTGCTTGCAGCCGGCTGCCGGACCGAGGTGGCATGGGGCCCCGATGCGCTGCTGCGGATGGCCCAGTTGCCGGAAGTCGATGCGGTGATGGCGGCCATCGTCGGTGCCGCCGGTTTGCCGCCGACCTTGGCTGCCGCCGTCGCGGGCAAGAAGATCCTGTTGGCCAACAAGGAGGCGCTGGTCATGGCCGGCGCGGTTTTCATGCGCGCCGTTCGTCATAGCGGCGCCGTATTGCTGCCAATAGACAGTGAACATAACGCTATTTTTCAGTCTCTCCCGACGGGTTATTCAGGTAATTTAGCAGATAGCGGCGTGCTCGGCCTGTATCTCACCGCCTCGGGTGGGCCGTTTCGAACCTGCGCGCTCGACGACCTCGATTCGGTCAGCCCCGAGCAGGCCTGCGCGCATCCGAACTGGGTCATGGGACGAAAGATTTCGGTGGATTCGGCGACGATGATGAACAAGGGTCTGGAGATCATCGAGGCGCACTGGCTGTTCAACGTTCCCGCCGATCGCATCGAGGTCGTAATTCACCCGGAAAGCATCGTCCATTCGCTCGTCCAGTACGCCGACGGCTCGGTGATCGCCGAACTCGGCAATCCGGACATGCGTACGCCGATTGCGCACGCGCTGGCGTATCCAAGGCGCATTTCGGCTGGCGTCGAGCCGCTCGATCTGTTCAGGGTCGCGTCGCTGCACTTCGAGAGGCCGGACTTCGGGCGTTTCCCGTGTCTGGCTCTTGCCTATCGTGCGCTGGCGGCAGGGGGTTGCGCGCCGACCACACTCAACGCCGCCAACGAAGTGGCGGTGCAGGCCTTCCTCGACGGGCGGATCGGCTTCACGGTGATCGCTCGCGTGATTGCTGACGTCATGGACCGCCTGCCTGCGAACTGCGCACTGGACTCGCTGGCGGATGTCCTGGCCGCCGACCGGATGGCTCGCGACGCCGCCCGGGCCTACATTGCGGACCTCACGACGCAGGCCTCGCGGTGAGCGGCTTCCTCTACTACCTGGCCGCCTTTGCTCTGGTTCTGGGAGTTCTGGTGGTGGTCCACGAGTACGGGCACTATCTCGCCGCACGCTGGGCCGGCGTCAAGGTTCTGCGCTTTTCGGTCGGCTTCGGACGGCTGCTCTGGGCGCGGCGCTTTGGCCGGGATGGCACGGAGTGGGCAATTGCCGCGTTCCCGCTGGGCGGCTACGTCAAGATGCTCGATGAGCGTGAGGGCGACGTTCCCGCGGCGGATTTGCACCGGAGCTTCAACCGGCAGCCGGTTTTGAAGCGGATGGTGATCGTTGCTGCTGGACCGCTGGCCAACTTTCTATTGGCCATCGTGCTGTACTGGGGACTCTTTTGGCACGGTACGGAGGAATTCAAACCATTGCTCGGCGCGCCGGTCGCCGCGAGTGCCGCCGCGACAGCCGGACTGGAAAACGGCGAATTGGTGCTGAAGGTTGCCGGTGAGCCCGTTCAAACGTGGCAGGAAATGCGTTGGGCCTTGCTGGAAAGAGCGGTCGACGCCGACGAGGTCGCCCTCGAAGTGATCAACCCGCGCCGGGAGATCAGCATTCGCCGCCTTGACGTCTCGGCTGTCCGGCGCTCGGGCTGGGAGGGTGACGCGCTCGACAGGCTGGGACTTGCTCTCCACCGGCCCAGCCTGCCGCCCGTGCTTGGCACGGTCAAAGCGAATAGTGCGGCGGCCGACGCCGGCCTGCGTCTTGGCGACGAGGTGCTCTCCGTCGATGACTATGAGATAGACAGTTGGGCCGATTTTGTGCGCATCGTTCGCCAGTCGCCCGGCAAACGGTTAGCTCTTGAGGTGCTCCGCGATGGTCAGCCGATCGCCATCGCGCTGACCCCGGCAACGATCGACGAGCAGGGCGAGGAGATAGGCCGGGTGGGCGTTTCGGTCAGCGATGGCGATCGGGCGCGAGCCGCGTTGATGATTACCGTCAGCTATGGGCCGGTATCAGCGTTGCGCAAGGCAGTCGTCGAGACCTGGGACAAGTCGGCGTTCACCTTGCTGATGATGGGCAAGATGATTACCGGCGAGGTTTCGTGGCGCAATATCAGCGGACCGGTGACCATTGCTGACTACGCTGGCCGCTCCGCGAGACTCGGTCTCGACTACTATATCAAGTTCATGGCGCTGGTCAGCATCAGCCTTGGCGTCCTGAATCTGCTGCCGATCCCGATCCTGGATGGGGGCCATTTGCTGTATTATCTCGTCGAAATCATCAAGCGTGGGCCAGTTTCCGAGCGCACCATGGAGATCGGTCAGCAGATCGGTCTGGCGCTCCTGCTCATACTGATGGCTTTCGCTTTCTACAACGACATCAATCGACTGATTTCCGGCTGAACTCATGAAGAGAAACCTGCTCGCAGGTCTGGTTGCCACCCTTTTTGCCTCTGGCGCCGTGGCCATGGAGCCGTTTACGGTCCAGGACGTTCGTGTCGAGGGCATTCAGCGTGTTGAAGCAGGGACGGTTTTCAGCTACCTGCCGATCAAGGTCGGCGATACGATGAATGACGAAAAGGCAGCGCAAGTCATCAAGACCTTGTTTGCCACCGGTTTTTTCAAGGATGTACGGATTGAAGTGGCTGGTTCCGTGCTCATCGTCGTGGTCGAGGAGCGCCCGGCGATCGCCCAGATCGACTTTGTCGGCCTCAAGGAGTTCGACAAGGACCAGTTGCTCAAGGGCCTGAAGGAGGTGGGTATCGCGGTATCACGCACCTTCGACCGCGCCACGCTGGAAAAAGCCGAACAGGAACTGAAGCGCCAGTATCTGTCCCGGGGCAGGTACGCGGTGACCATCACCACCACCATCACGCCCCTGGACCGTAATCGCGTGGCGATCAACTTCAATGTCGACGAAGGCGAGACCGCCAAGATCAAGCAGATCAACATTGTCGGGGTGCACGCGCTGAAGGAGAAGGACCTGCTTGCGGCGCTCGAACTGAGGACGCCCAACTGGATCAGTTGGTACACCAAGAGCGACCAGTATTCCAAGCAGAAGCTTTCCGCTGACCTCGAAACGCTGCGTTCGTATTACCTGGACCGTGGCTTCCTGGAATTCAACGTCGAGTCGACGCAGGTGTCGATCAGCCCCGACAAGAAGGACATCTACATCACGATCAGCATCGTCGAGGGCGAGCGCTATCTGGTGTCTTCGGTGAAACTCGCGGGCGATCTGACGCTGCCGGAGGAAGAGTTCAGGAAAGCGGTCAAGGTCAAGCCCGGGGACGTCTTTTCCCGCGAGAAGCTCAACGAGAGCACCAAGGCGATTGCCGACAAACTTGGCGCCCAGGGCTACGCATTTGCCAACGTCAACGCTGCTCCGGAAATCGACAAGGAGAAGCGCCAGGTCGCGTTCACCATTTTCGTCGACCCCGGCAAGCGAGCCTACGTGCGGCGGATCAACATCACCGGCAACACCAAGACGCGTGACGAAGTAATCCGCCAGGAAATGCGCCAGATGGAAGCGGGCTGGTATGATGCCGAGCGGGTCGTGGCGTCACGCGCCAGGATCGACAAGACCGACTATTTTTCCGAAGTCAACGTCGAAACGCCGCCGGTGCCCGGAACCATCGACCAGGTTGATGTGAATGTCAATGTCGTCGAGAAGTCCACTGGCAACATCTCCATTGGCGCTGGCTATTCAAGTGCGGAAAAGGTCATCCTCTCCGGCTCGATCTCGCAGTCCAACATTTTTGGCAGCGGCAAGTTCCTGTCCTTGCAGTTGAACACCGGCAAGTTGAACCGTACCGTCGGCATCAACTATACCAATCCCTACTTCACGGTTGACGGTATCAGCCAGGGCTTCGACGTCTACTACCGCACGCTCAACCCGACCTCTCTCGGCTACGCCTTCCAGTCCACCTCATACGGCGGCGGCATCCGCTTCGGCTATCCGATTGGTGAAAAGCAAACACTCAACTTCGGGCTGGCGGTCGATCAGACGACCATCGACATTACGCCAATCACCCTGGCAACCCCGATCCAGTACATCCAGTTCCAGGCGCAGCACGGAGACTCGAACGTTACCGTGCCGGCGACGGTGTCCTGGACCCGGGACAGCAGGGACAGCGCCATTCTTCCGACCAGCGGTGGAACCCAGAAGGCCGGACTAGAGGTCGCCATCCCTGGCGCCGACTTGACTTTCTATCGCGCGACCTATCAGATTCAGCAATACTTCCGGCTCTCCAAGGACCTGATTCTGATGCTTGGCGGCGATCTCGGGTACGCCAACGGCCTGCAGGGACAGACGCTGCCCTTCTACAAGAACTTCTATGCCGGCGGTGTCGGATCCGTGCGTGGCTATGACACCGCGAGCCTCGGTCCGGTCGATCCGCTATACCCCGACACGCGCCTCGGTGGCACGCGCAAGGCGGTCTTCAACTCGGAGATCCTGATGCCCTTCCCGGGACTCGACAAGGCATTCCGTTTCGGGCCGTTCTTTGACGCCGGTAACGTATTCACCGATAACTACACCTACGCAGACCAGGGATTGAGGATGTCGGTTGGTCTCACCGCGACCTGGCTTTCGCCGCTGGGGCCGTTGAAATTCAGCGTCGGTCAGCCGATCAACGAACAAAGTAATGATAAACTCCAAAAGTTCCAGTTCCAGTTTGGGACGACCTTTTAACTCGGGAGAATTAGCTTGAAGAAGAC
>DPSD01000666.1:2256-4247 GCA_003538495.1 Accumulibacter sp. | reverse complement strand
GGCCAAGAAAAATTAGTCGGTTTGAGTGTGGTACGAGTCGCCAGCACAACGAGCGCGTACCTGCCGCTGTTAAAGCCCGCCAGCAACCTATGTGGCGGGCTTTAGTCCCCGTGAAATATTAGTAATGAATAATATGCTGCAGACCGTCGCGTGTCGGGGGCTGGCAGTAGCGAGGCCAGTAGGGACCTGGACCCGCGCTCTGAACGAGGATTGAAGAATGTCCGCAGCACCAGCCAGCAAGCAGAATTTCATCGTCGCCGCGCTCACCGCGGTAGCCATGGCCTTGATGATCGCCGCTTTTTTTTCGCCGATCTGGTGGGTCTCGCTGACCGCGCCGAACTACCCGCCAGATGCCTTCCCGGATGGGATCCGAATCCATTTTCACTTCAATGGCGTCTTCAACGGCTGCAAGGCGGCCGGCAAGGGAACGCGCATGGCCAGCGAGATCATCCAGAAGGATCTGTCCCACGACGACGAGCGCTATAACCCGATTACCGACAAGAACAAGGACGTCGATATAGGCGCGCAGGGGCTCGATTGCGTGCACGAAATGAACACCATCAACCACTACGTCGGAATGTTCCCGATCGCCACCGGAGCGCCGGTGGAAAAGCCGCTGGCCAAGTTCTTCTTCGCCTTCTTCACGGTGATGCTCCTGGGTTTTCTGGTTCCGTGGCGGAAGACGCGGCTGCTGGTGCTTGGTGCCGGTTTTGCGCTGGTGGCCGGCTGGATTCTGGTCGATCAGTATCTGCTGGGCGGGCTGCAGGCGCACGTGGCGCACTATGTCAGCGAGACGGCGACCTTCTTCAACGAGCCCGAGAAGATCCGGGGCTGGGGTGAAAACGTCACGACTATCACGCATGTGGTGATCGCCGGGACGATCGTGGCGATGCTGGTGGTTCTTGCTGGCGTTGCCCGCATTCCCTCATTCTCGTTGCTGCTGGCACTGGTACCGGCGCTGTTGCCGGTCTTCTTCGTCATCACCTATGCCGGTTGGCTGTGGTTCTTTGGCCACAACATGCATCCCTGGGGTGCGTTTACGGTCAAGCCGTTCATGCCGACCGTCTTCGGCGAGGGCAAAGTGGCGCAGTTCTCGACCTACTCGTATCCCTACTGGGGTTACGCCCTGCTTCTGGGGGTGATGGTCTGCCTGTTGCTCGCCTTGCTGATCAGGCGCAAGCAGATGCGCGAGGGATCGGCGGAGTAACTGCGATGCTGCTTCGTTTGCTCGCCGCCGCACTGGCCGGCGGGCTTGCTCTGGTCGTCTTCCCTGCGCCCGGGGGCGCAGAAGATGCGCTGACCGCGCTGCGGCGCACCGGTACCCTGGGCAGTCAGCCTTCACCTGCCAGCGAGCCGCCTGACTCGCGCCTGGGCGAGATGCGCGCGCCACAAGCGGCCGGCTGGGGCGGTATCGACGAGAAAGCGCCGATTCCGACCGAGCCGCGGGTCGCCGGCCTGCCGTTCCTGCAGGAACTGGTCAACGCGGCGCCGGCCGGAACAGTGCTCAAGTTGAAGCCCGGCCGTTACTCCGGGCCGGTAGTGGTCAACAAGACCTTGACCATCGACGGCGGCGGGGAAGTGACCGTCGACGGTGGCGGCAAGGGGACCGTTTTTGTCCTGGAGGCCAAGGCGGCGGTCTTGCGCGGCCTGCATCTGACCAATTCGGGCGTGTCGCATGATTCGGACGACGCCTGCCTGAACGTTCGCGGGGACCGCAACGTCGTCGAAAACCTGCGGATCGACAACTGCCTGTTCGGGATCGA
This sequence comes from Accumulibacter sp., assembly GCA_003538495.1. Next base: position 2,484 of record DPSD01000666.1, on the reverse strand, counting down.
CCTCAAGCAATCTAACGACAACGTCGTGCGCGGCAACCGCATTCGCTCCAAGCCGTTCGATCTGGGTACCCGGGGCGACAGTCTGCGCCTGTGGTACAGCCATCGGAACCTGATCGCCGACAACACCATTGAGGACTCCCGCGACATGGTGGCCTGGTACTCGAACGAAAATCGCTACCTGAACAACGTCGCCCGGCGTAGCCGCTATTCGATCCACTTCATGTTTGC
>DPSD01000666.1:493-1922 GCA_003538495.1 Accumulibacter sp. | reverse complement strand
CTGTTTTCGCACGCCAACGGGCCGACCGGCATGGCGGTTGGTTTCAAGGAAGCGTCCAACGTGCTGGTCGAGGGTAACGAGATCATCTACTGCGCGGTCGGCGTCGGTCTCGACATGTCGCCTTTCGAACCCGACAGCACGATCACCATCCGCGGCAACCGCATTGCCTATAACGGCATCGGTGTCAGCTTCCTCTCCGACAAGCAGGGCACGCTCATCGAGCGCAATGTCTTCGAGGGAAACCTTACCCAGGTGGCGATGGGCGATAGCGGCAGCGCCAACCGCAACGTCTGGCGCGGCAACTACTGGGATGATTACCAGGGCTTCGACCGCAACGGCGACAACGTCGGCGACCGGCCACACGAGCTCTATGCGTATACCGATCAAGTTTGGATGCAGGTGCCATACGCGCGCTTCTTCCGCAATGCGCCGATGATGGAAACGCTCGATTTTCTCGAACGCCTGGCGCCGTTTTCAACGCCGGTGATGCTCTTGCGCGACGAACAGCCGGTGTTCCGCAAGTCGCCAGAGACCAGCATGAGGTTGGTCCAATGAAAGATCAGAACAGCGAAGGCCAGGCGGCTGATGCCGCACGCGTTTCGCCCGCTGAAGCAGTCCAGGGCGCCGTCAGCAGGCGCGCCAAGGCGCCGGTGCGCCAGCAGGCCAACCGCCGCAAGTTCATTCGCTCGACGGTGATGATCGGCGGCGTTCTCGGCCTGGCGATGCTCGGCTATATCCCGGTGGCCAGCGCCCGGAAGTCCCGCCTGCGACCTCCTGGCGCGCTCGAAGAGAGTGACTTCCTGTCCTCGTGCATCAAGTGCGGGCAGTGTGTGCAGGTTTGCCCGGTGGCGGCGATCAAACTCGACGACATCGACCAGGGTTTTGGCATTGGCGTCCCGTACATCGACGCTCGCCAGCAGGCCTGCGATTTCTCCTGTGACGCCGTCCAATGCATCCTGGCGTGTCCCACCGGGTCGCTGACCTATCGGAAACCCGCGGCCGTCGAGACCCGTCCGGGGATGCTGCTGGCACAGCCACCGGTGCTCAAGGCCAAGGAAAATGACCCCGAGCCGACGCTGAATCTCAAGGAGCGAATCGGCGTCGCTCGTCTGGCGCGGCCGGAGGCCTGCCTGGCTGTACAAGGCAAGGGGTTCAGCGGCCAGGCGCGTGGGGCCGACTTCCGGGGCCGCTTGCGCTACGTGGCGGTCGATCGCTGGCAGCCGGTGCGGGTCCGCGAGCATCCTTACCAGCGCGATCTCTGCGACCTATGCGTCACCGAGTGTCCGATCAAGGAGGCGATCCGCATGGACGAGTCGCAGGCCGCCGACGGCAGCAAGCGATATCGGCCGCAAGTCCTCGAGCAGTGCGTTGGCTGCGGCGTTTGCGAAATGATCTGCCCGGTCGCGCCGGCGGCGATCGTCGTCGATCA
>DPSD01000666.1:0-218 GCA_003538495.1 Accumulibacter sp. | reverse complement strand
CGGCGGCGATCGTCGTCGATCACCGCGAGCCGTGGAGAGCGTGATGAGCCAGCTTGAACGGATCAAGGTAATGTTCGGCGCGGCGCCGCAGAAGCCGCGCATCGTCAAGCCCGAGGTCCAGCAGGTGCACAGTTTGAAGCGGATGACCAAGGCGGACTTCGAGGCCCTCAAGCAGCACGCCCACGCCCAGCAGACTGGCCTGGAACGCGGCGAGAACG
>DPSD01000451.1 GCA_003538495.1 Accumulibacter sp. | reverse complement strand
ATGACCGGCATCTGGATGTCCATCAGCACCAGATCGAAAGCGCTCGCGTCACTCATCCGGAGGCGATCGACCGCTTCCTGGCCGTTGCTGGCCATCACCGGCGTGATGCCGACCGCGCCGAGCAGGGCTTCGACGATCTCGCGGTTGAGCGGATGATCATCGACGACCAGTACCCGAGCGCCGTGATACGCTTCCGGCAGTGGCTGCAGCGCCGTCGATGCAAGGGCCGTGCCGGACCTTGCCGATTCCCCCAGTGCCAGCCAGAGCGTGACGCGAAAGGTGCTGCCGGCACCGGGCCGGCTGCTGGCGCAGATGTCGCCATCCATCCTCTCGGCGAGCCGCTTGCAGATGGCGAGTCCCAGGCCGCTGCCGCCGAACTTGCGCGTCATGCTGGCATCGGCCTGCCCAAAAGGCTGGAACAATTGCGCGATTTCCGGCTCGCTGAGGCCGAGACCGGTATCCTCGACATCGATGGCCAGGCGCACTCGCTTCGCTTCGCTGTGCAGCACGCTGATACGCAGCTCGATGTGGCCGCTGCTGGTGAACTTGATGGCGTTGCCGAGCAGGTTGAGCAGGATCTGTTCGATTCGCAGCGGGTCGCCGATCAGCGTATCGGGAACTTCCGCGTCGATACGTTCGACGAGTGTCAGCCCCTTCTCCGCCGCCTGGTGCATCAGCACCGACTTGCTGCGCTCGAACATGCCGCGCAGGCTGAACGTGCTGTTCTCGAACTCCAGCCGGCCAGCGACGATCTTGGTCAGGTCGAGCAGATCGTTGATCAGGTGCGCCAGTGACTTGCCGGCACTGCCGATCTTGTCGAGGTAGTCCTGTTGCCGGGGATCACGGCTGAGTTGCCGGGCGAGCCCGGCCAGGCCGATGACGGCGTTCAGCGGCGTGCGCAGTTCATGGCTGACATTGGCCAGGAAAGCGTCCTTGGCGCGGTCGGCCTGGGTCGCCGCGGCCAGCGCCGCGCGCAGGTCGGCGGTGCGCTTCTCGACCAGTTCTTCGAGCTGCAACTGCTGGTCGATCAGTTCGCGCGTGCGCGTGGCGACTTCGCTGGCCAGGGTGGTATGCCAGGTCTCGAAGCGTGCGGCCATGCTGTTGAAGGCCGCAGCCAGGGTCGCCACCTCATCACCGTGGTGCGGCTTCGCCAGCTTGACGCGGGCGTTCAGCTCGCCCTCGGCGAGACGCTGCGCGACATTCGCCAGTTCCCGGATCGGACGCGTCACATGCCGCGCCGCCAGAGCCACGACGATCAGGCTGCAGACGGTGAACAGCAGGCCGAAGAGCAGCAGTTGCCCGGCGCGCTGCTCGAGTTCGTGCAGGATCTCGTCGCGCTCGCGGCGAAGCACCAGACTCCATCCTTCGTTGGCAGCGATGCGCACAAAGCGATACGTGGCAAGGATCGATCGTCCGTTCGCCGCGTTCTCGACGAAACTGCCATCCATTTCCTGGGAAGCGGGCGGTAGCGGCATCTCGCCCGCCCCGGCCAGCAGACGGAAGGTCGCGAGCAGCCGCCGCTGATCGAAGAGTGCAACCGAACCGGAATCTCCCAGCGAGCGCAGTTCAACGCGATCGAAATTGCCAAGCAGTTCCTGAATCGACACGCTGGCCACCAGAACCCCGAGCAATCTGCCGGTGGGGGTCGCCGCAGCGTCTCGCTCGATGACCTGGCGGGCGATGATCAGGCTGGGTTCCCCTGCGACTGTCGGGCCGGTGGTTTCGATCTGTTCGATGACACCCGGCGTCGACAGGCGCCCGAGCAGACCGGCGTCGGCGAGGGGGCGTCCGAGCATGCTGGCGTCGCTGGCGGCCAGCACGCGCCCGTCGCCGGTCGACACCAGCGCCAGGTATTCGAAAACATCCGGGTAGGCGCCCATCACCGACTGGAAGTGGCGACTGGCAGCGGCAGACGCCGCTTGCGTCAGCGGCGTGGCCAGAGCCTGTACGAGGACAGGGCTTTCCGAGAGCAGGCGGAGATTGCCGCGGCGTTCCCGCAGGGCGCTTTCGATCTGCGTGCTGCGGCTGTCGGCGCTCAGTTCGAGGGCCTGCCGGGCATCGGCCAGGTGGATCTGCTTGGCACCCGGCAAGCCGAAGAACGGCAATCCGTACAGCCAGGCGGTGAGCAGGGTGGTGATCGCCAGCACCAGCAGTGTGCCGAACAGGCCGGCGACACGCAGGACGATGCCGGTGCCCGGCGAGCCCCGGTTCACGGCGATGTTCTCTGCTCTTCGAGCCGACGCTTGAGGATTCGATCGCGCTGCAGCAGCACACCGATGTCGACCGAAGCGACGTCCCGGGGCAGTGCGTAGCGCGCGAAAACCTTCTCGCCGGCCGCGACGAGGCCGGTGCAGCAGAGCAGGAGCCGTCCGCTCCAGTCGCGCAGCATCGTCATTCGACCTTCTCGCGGCCGGCGAGGAGTTGCCGCGCGGCCTCGAAATCGAATTTCTGCACTTGTGCCCGCGCCGCCTGCAGTAGCGGTTCCCAGTCGCTGTCCGGCAGTTCCGCAAGACAGCTTGCGATCGCCGTGGCACTGCCGCCATCCGCGTCCTGCAGCAGGCGCAGCAGGGCCGTGACCGAGGCGGGCATCGGCCCGGCGGGTCTGGCTCCCGGTGGTGGGCCGGACGCTCGGCTCGTCGCCTGCCGGGGGGGCGATTGGGCGAGCGCCGCCTGTATGCCAGCGCACATCGCCTCGATCGACTGCGCCAGTTGCCGGCGCAGTGCATGGCCCGCCGGACTGTTCGCCTTGCCGGCCCGCAGTGCCTGCTCGAGCGCTGCGGCCAGCGCTTGCAGTTCGCGCATGCCGAGCGTACCGACGCGGCCCTTGAAGGCGTGCACCGCCTGTCTCGCCGACTCGCTCGCGCCACCGGCCAGCAGGGTATCGATGGTCGCGGTGAAGCCGGCCGATTCGCCGACGAATTCCCGCAGCCAGTGGCGGTAACGCGCGCGGTTACCGGCAAATCGCTGCAGTGCCGCGGCCGTGTCGAGGCCGCTGATTGCTGCCAGCTCGTTCCCGCCGGCGTCGGCAGCACCGGCTGCAGGTGGCGCCGCTACAGCCGGTGCGTCACCCTGCACCGGCAGCCAGCGCGCCAGCAGCGCGAAGAAAGCCGGCAACGAAAACGGTTTGCCGAGGTGAT
>DPSD01000235.1 GCA_003538495.1 Accumulibacter sp. | reverse complement strand
CTCGATGAACGGCACCATCTCGTTATCGATCGTCTTCTCCGCGCGCTTGGTCAACTCAGTGCTGCCGGAGGAAAAACCAACGGTCACCGGTTTGGTCACCATCGCTTGCGTCTGGGTGGCTTCCTTGAGAGACGCCTGCGTGAAGCTGGTCTGCGGTTGCGCGGCGGCGGTCGCCGCTGGCTTGTCGCGGGCCAGCATGGCCTTGATGAAGCGGTAGTCGAAGCTGTCCTGCGGTGCGATCACCGGCGACTTGGGGTTGGCCAGCGCGCCGGCCTTGCGGTAGATCTCGTCAAAACGCTTGTAGACGCGCTCGTAGTGGTTGGTGCCACCGGCCAGCCCGAGAATGCGCGCGTTCTCTTCGACGCCGGTCCACACCACATTGGCGAACAGGCTCTTGACGAAGGGGCGACCTTCCTTGTCGGCGAGCAATTTGAAGAACTCCTCGGTGTTGACCAGCGCCTCCACCGCGTTGTCCGGATTGGCGCGTGCTGCCTGCACGCCTTCCATCCAGCCTTCGACGAACTTCTGGACCACTGCCTGCCCTTCCGGCTTCGCCAGCAGGCGAGAGTCGCAGACCATCACGTCGAAGATCAGGTTGGTTGCCGTCTTCGTCGAGTAGACGACATGCGCACCTTTGACGTTGCGCAGCGCCAGGGCCAGATCGGGGTCCCAGAGCACCGCCGCATCGACGTGCCCCGACTCGAGAGCGGCGCGAACGCCAGCGGTGCCTTCCTCGGCATTGATGAAGATGATTTTGACGCTTTCCTTCTTGCGCGCTGTCAGCGAGGCGTTGTCGAGCGCGTCGATCAGCATGCCGTGCGACGGCGTGAACTGCAGCAGCGCCACCGAACGCCCGGCCAGGTCTTCGATCGCCTTCACCGCCGGATCGCTGGCGATCACCGCGTCGCCACCCTGCGTGTTATCGACAATCATCACCGCCTTGCCGTCGAGGCCCGCATTGCGCAGGTTCGGTTGCTCCTGGGCCCAGAAGTCGGACGTTCGCCACGCGCACTGCGCGGCGCCGGATTCGAAGATTGTCGCCAGCGTCGGGATGTCGTCCTGGATCACGAAGCGCACGTTCAGGCCGTTCTTGCTGTAAATCGACCCGGGCTGCGTGTTGAGGGAATTGCCGTTGGCGACCAGCGCGGGTGCGTAGCCGTGGAAGCTGACCAGGCTGACCTTCAGGGGGTTGCCCGGGGTGCCGAGCGCCGCGTTCTTGTCGTCCGTCGGGGCGGCCCTGGCCGCCGCTGGCGGCTGGGCCATGGCCGGGGCCCCGGAAGGGGTGGCCGCCGGCCTGGATACCGCTACCGGGTCACTGCTGTTGGCAAAGCGCTCCTTGAGACCCAGATTCCAGGCCAGCGAACCGGCGACGCCGAGAACGATGACTGTAATCAGGCCCTTGGCCATTGGTGTCAGTTGGGCCATCTGTCTTCTCCTTGCTTATTGGGCTGCGGCGTCAGGCGCCTTGAAATTGTTCGGGATTTCGCGCAGGCGTTCGATCTCGGCGTCCGTGCGTCGGGTTTCGCGCGTTGCCGACTCACGCGCCGCCCGCAGGCCGGCCTCCACTCGGGTCGCTTCCTGCGCGGCGCGGGCCACCTCGCGTTCGAGCAGCTGTTCGAGTTCGGCAATCTGTTTGCGAATCGCCACGGTCGAGTTGTCGAGCGCAAGCCTGATCTGGCCGGTGGCTTCGGCGGCCTGCTGCTCGCTGTTCTGCAACTGTCCGGTCAGCTGCCGCTGGTAGGCGTCGAGCGCCGAGATCTTGAACTGGGCATCTCTGACGCAATCGGTGATCTGCCAGTTGTCATCGGCGGCGTCCATCGCCAGGACTGCCGCGTGGCGCGTCCCGGCGTCCATCGCCCGCAAGCCGTCGAGCAGGCGCAGGAGCTTCTCGGCCGGATATGGCGACGCGGGCACGCCGGCGGCAGCGTAGATGTCGGACAAGGCGATGCCTTCCAGTCCACCCGCGAGTTGCTCTGCCGGTGCACCAGTGGCCGCTGCGCCGGGCGGTGGCGCCGAAACGCCTGGCACTTCCTCGGGCGCATGGTAAAGGTCCGCTGGCCCCGCCGCGGGCGATGGCGCGCTGGCCGCGGCCTGTTCGGCTTCGGCAGCCTCCAGTCGCTCGTTGTCCGAGAGTTCGATCAGTTTTGCTCTCGCCAGAAAATTCAGGATGCCCTTCATTCCACCTCCCGGGATGGTAGACAGGTCGTTGGACTTCGCAGGAACCAGAGTCGGGCGATTATACGAACGAAAAGACGTTTGCCAAGAAGATGATGGTAAAGACATCGCTGGCGGATAGAGTATCCATGGCCTTGGCCAGCACAGTCAAGGCGGTATTTGGTGCTGCCGAGCCGGCGATGAATGACCGACGTTGCCGGGTGGCAAGCGCCCTGGGGCGCGCAAGAATGGCGTCGGCACGGACGGTCTCCTGTGCCTGTTCTTGCGAATCGACTTACCGATCACCCCGGCCAAGCAGTGTCGCGTGACGACCGCAAGCGCTTCTTCTCGGTCTGGCGTGCGCGGTCGTGGCTTCGGCGCGCCATGAAACGCCGCGCACCGTGCGTAGCAAGGTCCGGGCGGGGCTCTCGTCAGCATCTGCCGGTGGGCGTGAGCCCTGGTGTCGAAGGACGCGCCCGCCCGACACTGCCGGCTGATGTCGGCCGGCAGCTGACTGGTCTGGGCGATGCCCGTGCCGCGTCAGGCGATGGTATCGATTCGACTGCCCAGATTCGGCGGGTTGCTGGGGATTACCTTCGAAGCCGCTTCAATGAGTTGCGTGGCGTTTTGTGACTGGATGTCCAGGGCCTTCTTCAGCACGGTCATCTGTACCGCGTCGGCAAATCTGGCCTGACTCATTTCGGTCGCCGCAGCGGCGATGGCTGAAATTTCCATGCTCTCTGGCCTCCAATGATTGCTGTCTCCGAATCCGTTACTACGGCAAGTGTGGCAGATTCTTGAGAGCCAGTTGCGCTGGCGAGCTACCGACCTCCTGGAAATCTCACGGCGTAAGGGGTACGACCACGGGAGCCGGGGTCGGCAGCGGCAGGGCTTTGCCGAGCGAAGTCCACCGACCGTTACCGGCACCAGCTTCCTGTCGTCCGCCGACGGGCGAGTGGCGGGGCGAACCGGACGCCGGTGGAAATGGCGAACAGCTTGCAGGCCATCGGGATCAGCAGCAGCGAACCGGCGGCAATGCCGGAGACTCCGCAGGCAGCCAGGGCCGAGAAAATGCGCGGCAGCAGCGCGATGAACGGCGCGTTGCCGACGATCACCCGCAACCTGCGGCCCTGGCCGAGTAGCGTGCCGGTTCCCGAGTCGAATGGCCAGGGGAGGGCAGCGCATCACTGCCTGGACGGTCTGCGACAGGGCTCTGGAAAGGTCCAGCCGCGTCGAGCGGGCGGCTTCGGCAGCGTGCCCCCCGAGGATGCCCAAGTCAATGGCCCAGCCCAGTTCAGAAAGGCGATCACGTTCGTCCCGATCCGCGCCTCGACCGGATTCGAGACGGCGTTCAGCGGCAGCTTCTGCAGGACGCCGATGATGCCGCCGGCTGGCATGCCGCCGACCTGTGGTCCATCGTGCGGATCGCGCGCTTCGGCGAAATGAAATGTGCTCTATCGCCGCCTTGTTCAAGTAGGCGCCGCCGTGCGGCGCAGAAGGCGGTACACTGGTCTGCCGCGACATGGCTGCCGAGGACCCTGCAACGCCTGCTGCCAGCGGCTGGAATGCGGCATCCGCCGCTCCTGGAGACGGTGTGACGGTGCGCAGGCGATCGAATCGTTGGCAACGGAAGCTGACCCGCTGATGGCCTTTTCCCTCGCTTTCGACCCTTCTGTCGCGTCCCGGATGAAGAAGACTCGTCCGTCGTGGATGCGACTTTCACCGCAAATGAACGACCAATGAACGCCCCATGAAAACCCCGACAAGACTCGCAGCACTCGTTGAAGAAGGCCTCGTTGACGAGGTGATTGGCCAGTTGATGAGCGGCAAGGAGGCCACCGTCTA
>DPSD01000637.1 GCA_003538495.1 Accumulibacter sp. | reverse complement strand
ACCATCTACTACGCCTTCAAGCAGGCAGAGAGTGACAGTACCCAGGGCACGACGAATACCGGCTGGGAGACTTTCCTCGACGCGGTGATCCGCGCCGGTTTCGGAATCAGTGGAACATGGCCGATACGAACTGAGGGATCTGGCCGTATGCGTGCAATGGACTCCAACGCCCTCGCTTCCAGTATCGTCCTCGTCTGTCGGCCGCGCCCCGCCACCGCCACCACCGCCACCCGCCGCGATTTCGTGACTGCACTCAAGGCTGAACTTCCCCTGGCGCTGGCACACCTGCAGGCCGGCAACATCGCTCCGGTGGACTTGGCACAAGCGGCGATCGGCCCCGGCATGGCCGTCTATACCCGCTACGCGAAGGTTCTCGACGCCGAAGGCAAACCGCTGCCGGTGCGGTCCGCGCTGGCGCTGATCAACCAGACCCTCGACGAATCGTTGGCCGAGCAGGAAGGCGACTTCGACGCCGACAGCCGCTGGGCGCTCACCTGGTTCGACCAGACCGGCTTTGCCGAAGGCGATTACGGTGTCGCCGAGCAGCTTTCCAAGTCCAAGAACACCAGCGTCGGCGGCCTCGACGAAGCCGGCATTCTGGTATCCCGGGCCGGTAGGGTGCGCCTGCTTAAACCCGCCGAGCTGCCCGCCAACTGGGATCCGCTCACTGACAAGCGGCTCACGCACTGGGAGATCGTGCACCACCTCATTCGCGCGCTGGAATCCGGCGGTGAGAGCGCCGCCGCCGCGCTGATCGCCAAGCTCGGCGGCAAGGCGGAAACCGCCCGCGAACTCTGTTACCGTCTCTATACCCTGTGCGAACGCAAGAAGCGCGCCGTCGAGGCCATGGCCTATAACGGTCTCGTGCAGAGCTGGCCGGAAATCACCCGCCTGGCCGCCGAAAAGCCCCGCGCGGTGGCGCCTGGTACGCCCGACCTGTTTGGGCAAGAATGAAGCAGCGAAGGAGCGTTTCATGAAACGTTTATTGAACCTCGACGAAGAGACCCTGGCGCGCTTCTGCGAAGCGCACAACATTCGCTGTCTGTCGCTGTTCGGCTCGCAACTCAAGGGAACGGCGAGGCCGGACAGCGACGTCGACCTGCTGGTCGAGTTCTTCCCTGACGCGCGACCGACGTTGCTCGACATGGCGCAGATCGAAATCGAGTTGTCGCAAGCCCTCGGGGGGCGGAAAGTCGACCTGCGTACCGCGCAGGACTTGAGTCGCTACTTCCGCGACGAGGTGGTTCGAACGGCCGAGGTGCAGTATGTCGCCGGATGATCGTTGGCGGGTCGGCCACATGATCGATGCGGCTAGCCAGGCGCTGGCTTTCGTCGAGGGGCGTAAACGGGAGGACCTGGAGAGCGACCCGATGTTACGCCTGGCATTGACTCGTGCCGTGGAGATTGTCGGCGAGGCCGCAACTCAGGTGAGCGAAGCCGGGCGCAGCGAGTTTCCCGGCGTACCCTGGCCGCAGATTGTCGGCATGCGCAATCGCCTGGTGCACGCGTATTTCGACATCAACCAGAACATCCTGTGGGATACCGTGCAGCTCGCGCTGCCGGGGCTTCTGGAACAACTGAAAACCGTGCTCGAATCGGAGTAACACCACCATGGCCATCACCAACCACGAGCGGGTCGGCAAGGCGCTGGAACTTCTGAAAACCGGCCTGCTGCCGTTCATCGAACGGGAATTGAAGGCCAGGTACGGCAACGGCTGGGCTTTCGAAGTGAAGGACATCCTGTCCGACACCCGCCTCGGCGCCGGCAAGGGCGAAACCCTCCAGGACGTCGCCGCCTCGCTGGTGGTCATGGACCGCAAATGGACCGAGGTCTTCCGCCAGATTCTCGGCAAGAGCGAGCGCAGTCTGGTCAATGAATTGCTGGGCGTACGCAACGCCTGGGCGCACCAGGAACCCTTCTCCAGCGACGACGCCTACCGTGCCCTGGATTCCGCCGGGCGTCTGCTGTCCGCCGTATCGGCCGCGCAGGCGGACGACGTCGACAAGATGAAGATGGAACTGCTGCGCGTGCGCTTTGACGAGCAGGCGCGCAGCGAAAAGCGGAAATCGGCCAGCACCGCCATTGAAAGTGGCGTGGTCGGCAACCTCAAGCCCTGGCGCGAGGTGGTGATGCCGCATGCCGATGTGGCCAGCGGTCGCTACCAGCAGGCCGAGTTCGCCGCCGATCTGTGGCAGGTGCATCTGGGCGAGGGCAGCGACGAATACCGGGACCCGGTGGAATTCTTCCGCCGCACCTACCTGACCGAAAGCCTCAAGGGGATGCTGGTCGGCGCGGTGCAGCGCCTGACCACCGGCGGCGGCGACTCGGTGGTGCAGTTGCAGACCAACTTTGGCGGCGGCAAGACGCACTCGATGCTGGCGCTCTACCACCTCTTCTCGGGCATCGCGCCGACCGAGCTGGCCGGCATCGACGAGGTAATGTCCGCCGCGGGCGCCAGCAGGATTCCGACGGCCCGGCGCGTGGTGCTGGTAGGCAACAAGATTTCTCCGGGGAACCCGTCGACCAAGCCCGACGGCACACTCGTGCGTACCCTGTGGGGGGAACTGGCCTGGCAGCTTGGTGGAAAGGAAGCATTCGCGCGGCTGGCCGCCGACGACGAGAAGGCGACCAGCCCCGGCGATGTGTTGCGCGAGCTGTTCAACGACTACGGCCCGTGCGTGCTCCTGGTCGACGAGTGGGTGGCCTATGCGCGCCAGCTCCACGACCAGAGCGACCTGCCGGCCGGCGGCTTCGAGACGCAGTTCAGCTTTGCGCAGGTGCTGACCGAATCGGCCAAGCTGGCGAAGAACTGCCTGCTGGTGATCAGCCTGCCGGCGTCGGACACCTCCGGCTCGCCACACTCTCAGGCCAACGATGTCGAAGTCGGCGGCACGCGCGGCCGCGAGGCGCTCGACCGGCTGCGCAACGTCGTCGGGCGTGTCGAAGCCTCGTGGCGCCCGGCCAGCGCTGAAGAGGGTTTCGAAATCGTTCGCCGGCGCCTGTTCCAGCCGCTTGCCGACCCGGCGCAGTTCAAGGACCGGGACGTCGTGGCGCGCGCCTTCGCCGATTTCTACCGCACGCAGCAGGCCGAGTTTCCACCCGAGTGCCGCGAAAGTGACTACGAGAAACGCATCCGCGCGGCGTATCCGATCCACCCGGAAATCTTCGACCGGCTGTATACCGACTGGTCGACGCTGGTCAAATTCCAGCGCACGCGTGGCGTGCTGCGGCTGATGGCGGCGGTGATCCACAGTCTATGGGAGAAGGGCGACCGCAATCCGCTGATCCTGCCCGGCAACGTGGCGATCGACGACGCGCGCGTGCAGTCCGAGCTGACGCGCTACCTCTCGGACAACTGGGTGCCGGTGATCGAGAAGGATGTCGATGGGCCGAACTCACTGCCGCTGAAGCTGGACCGGGACTTGCCCAATCTGGGCCGGGTCTCGGCGTGCCGGCGGGTGGCGCGCGCGATCTACATGGGCTCGGCGCCGACCACGGACGCCGCGCACAAGGGGATCGAGGATCGGCGCGTGAAACTCGGCTGCGCGATGCCGGGCGAATCGCCGGCGGTGTTCGGCGACGCCCTGCGCCGCCTGGCCGGCGCGGGCACCTACCTCTACCAGGACGGGCCGCATTACTGGTATTCGACGCAGCCGACGGTCACCAAGCTCGCCGAGGACCGCGCCGAGCAGTTCAAGCGCAATCCGGACAAGGTCGCGCAGGAGATCGAACAACGCCTGCGCAAGGATCTGGAGCGCAAGGGCGACTTCGCGCGCATTCATCCGATGCCGGCAACCGGCGCCGACGTGCCGGACGATCTGGACGCGCGCCTGGTCGTGCTGGGCGTCAATCATCCGTACAGCAAGGAAGGCAACAGCGCCGGCGAAGTGGCCGCGCGGGCCATTCTCGAATCTCGCGGCAATGCGCCCCGCCTGTACCGGAATACGCTGGTCTTCCTGGCGGCGGACAAGACCCGCCTGCAGGACCTGGACGAAGCGGCACGCAAATACCTGGCGTGGGAGTCGATCCTCGCCGAGAGGGGCCAACTCAATCTGACTCCCTATCAGGTCACCCAGGCCGAGACGCAAAGAGCCGCCGCCGATGGCACGGTCACCGCCAGGCTGCCGGAGACCTATCAATGGCTGCTGGTGCCGGTGCAGGCGACACCGCAAGCGCCGATCACCTGGGAAGCACAGCGGCTATCCGGGACGGACGCGCTGGCCGTGCGCGTCAGCAGGAAACTGCGCAGTGACGAGCTGTATCTGACCACCTTTGCCTCAACGCGCTTGCGCATGGAACTGGAGCGTGTGCCGCTCTGGCGCGGCAATCACGTGGCGGTGAGACAACTGATCGAGGATTTCGCGCGCTACCTCTACCTGCCCCGGCTCAGGGATTCGAGCGTTCTGCTGCACGCGATCAGTGACGGCGTGAATCTGCTGACGTGGACACAGGACGGCTTTGCCTTCGCCGACAGTTTCGACGAGGCGGCGGGTCGCTACCAGGGCTTGCGCGCGGGGCAGATGCTCACCCTGACCGATGCTCACGCGCCGGGCCTGGTGGTAAAACCCGAGGTGGCCGTCCGGCAGCTCGATGCCGAGCGCGCGGACCCGGGGTCGAGGCGTGCCCCGGAAGCGCCGACCTGGGGCGGTCCCGGAACGATTTCTGGCCCACAGGCCGGGGAACCGGGAAGGGACGTTCAGCCTGTCGCCGCCAGACCGAAGCGTTTCCACGGCACGGCCGTCCTCGATGCCACTCGCGTTGGCCGCGACGCCAGCCGCATCGCGGATGAAGTGATTTCGCATCTGCTTGGTCTCGTTGGAACCCGAGTGACGGTAACCATCGAGGTGGAGGCGGAGATCCCGGGTGGGGCGCCGGATCATGTCGTGCGCACCGTCACCGAGAACAGCCGGACGCTGAAATTTGCCAGCCAAGGGTTTGAGAATGAGTAGAGCCATTCAGGAAACAAAGCGCCGCGGTGCAAGACGGTTTCCTGTGGTCTTGGCGATCGCCAAACAGTGCCGTGAACTGGCCAACCTAATGTTCGATGGCCAACTTTAGTCCTGTTTGGATTACCATGTGCTTACGGAAACGACTGGCTGAAATTTTTGGAAAAGTAAAT
>DPSD01000550.1 GCA_003538495.1 Accumulibacter sp. | reverse complement strand
CCATTTCGGTCTCCTTAGTTGCGTGCGCTTCCGGCGTGTCGTACTCCGCTGCCGCCTCGTGCCGGTCGCCGTAGTGCTTAGCGCCACAGCCGAGGTAGGGCGGGTCTGCGTAGGCCGCTCTCACCGTGCCACCGTGAAGTCGGTTCTGGTTTCACCGGCCTCGCGCCCGCCTTTCACTTTTGCATTATCCAGCAGACGAAAACGCCGGGCTTGCAGTCTCTTTCGTTGGCGCCTTCGGGCACAGCGCGCCGAAGTTCTCGCGGTCTTCCGGAGACAGTTTTGCGCAGCGCTGCGCTGTCATGCCGGCGCGGATGTCGTTGGCCTTGTCGTGGTCGCCTGTTGCCCGGTAGTTGGCCTCGAGAAGGCGCCACTCGCACATATCGTCTTCGCTGAAAAACCCGATCAGTCCGCCCCAGCCGTTGCCACTGCCGCCGGCGCTGATTCCGTTTCGGCATGATGTCGACGTGGCTGGCGCAGTCGTCGAGACATCTGGGACCATGCGCCCGGTCAGGCCCGATCCGGCGCCGCCGCCATTGACGACGACCTGGCCTCCGGTCGCCGTGGCATTGCCGCCGGATGCGCTGGAGTTGCCGCCCGCGCCGCCTGTTGCGTTGGCCGTGCTGTGCCCACCACTTCCGCCCGCCGCGCTCGCTCCGGCGATCGCGCCGGCCCTGGAAGACGCGCCGGCTTGCGCGGTCTGATTGACAGACGTTAGCTGTGTGGTTGTCGCCTGCTTTTCGCTGCGCGGCTTGTGGCTGCGGTCCTTGTGGCCTTCACCGGCGATGGCGGAGCATGATGCAAACAGGATTGCTGCGGCGATGATGGTTTTGTTCATGGGTTTCCCTTGTGGTTGTGAATCGGTTTTAGCCTGTGGCTCTCGTTTTTTGCTTTCGGAATGGTGCGCACGATGCGTCCGTTTTTCTCCAGCATGGTAGCGGCGCGCTGAACGACCTTCTTTCCAAGCCCGGTCACGCGCTGAATCTCGGTGATCGTGTCGATGCCGTTGCTGATCGCGCTGAATACTGTCTCGACGTTGGCCAGGCGGGTCGCCACGACGCGGCGGATGAGTTCTGAGTCGTACATTTCCTCCAGGTCATCTTCCGGCGTGGCGATGCGATGCACTATTGCATCTGGCGGCAGCGCGGTGCGCATTGGGCGCTGGAGTAGCAGGAATGTCACGAGGCTGGTCATGACGCATTGTGCCTGGTCACGGTTACGCCGTTCTGCAGCGTCGTCACGGTGCGGGTGCCGGCCCCTTGAACTGTTTTCCCTGCAGCCCGCCTGCTCCTTTCGGTTGAGGCAGCCGGGGCCGGCGAAACTGTTGTGGTGGTCATGCTGTCGCCTCGATGTACTGATCGTGCGCCGCGGGCTGGCATACGCGGTAGAGGACGCCGAACCCTTCCTTGGGCAATGACGGGCTGCGAAGTGCCAGGTGGCGCCGGCATGTTTCCCGGCGGTCGCACCATTCGCGCATGCTGTTGGTGTGAGCAAGGCACAGGATGTCTTCGGCGATGTGGGTGTGGTCTGTCATGCGCGGGCCTCGTTACGGCTGGTAAGGATGTGCTGCACCAGGCGTGCCTGGTGGAGCGCGTCGTCGAGCGCGTTGTGGTGGGTGCCGCTGCGCTCGATGCGCAGGTCCGGGCTGAGGCCCTTGAGCGTGCGCAGGTCGCGCTCCTGCCAGAACCGCCACGGCGCCTTTCCTCCGGCTGCGCGGAAAGCGTTGGCCAAGATCGGGAAATCGAAGCTGGCGCCGTTGCACCAGACTTCGCCGGTTTCCGGATCATCGAAGTCAACGAATGCGTCGAGCGCCTCGAGCGCGGTGACCAGCGGAGCGGCGCAGTCCTGGCCATTGCGCAGGCTGGCGATCGCTTCTTCGGACTGGTAAAGCCACCAGAGCACGGTATCCGCACCGATGGTCAGTCCGTGCCGCTGGCAGTCGACGAGGTCGACGTGCATGTTGAATGTGCGTCCGATCCACGAGCCGCTCGGCTCGAACCAGACGGCGCCAATACTTGCGATGGCCGCGGTCGGCCGGTTGTCCATCGTCTCGAGGTCGATCATGATTGCGCTCACCGGGTTTCTCCTGAAATGGCGTTTGTGGCTGGCTCGGGCGTGTCCTGCCCGATGCTTTCGTATTCAGCGGCGAGGCGGCGCACGGCTTCAAGGCATCCCCAGCACAGGTCGTCACGGAAGACATGGAACTGCCCGCAGGCGTGGCAGAAGCGGCGTGTTTCAATGTCGGCCATGATGGAAGACCTTCCCGAGAATTACGAAAACGATGGCGATGGCGATCGCGGAAAGCAGGATGTCCATTACCGGCCGATCACGATCTGAACAACCTGGACCAGCACGCGCAGCCAGATTGCGGTGGCCGCGACGCACACGGCGCCGAAGACGATGACGTTGAGGCTGTCGCGTGTCATGCCCACCCCCACACAACCCGCTTCCCGGCCGGGAGCGTGCTGTTGTATTCGGCGCGCAGCCGGGCGAGTTCGCGGCGGGCGACAGCGCGGGCCGTGCCGATGCGCAGCCGGAGCAGCGGGTCATCGACGGCCTCGATCGCTTCGGCCATGCCGTCGATCTGGATTTCCAGGCTTGCCATCTGGAACCGCAGCCAGTGCCGGCGCGCTGCGGTCAACGTGTTTTTCAGGGCAGTTTTCATGTCACATTCTCCTTCTCGATACCAAGGAAGGCTCCGCCAGTGCCGTACCGACAAGGCCGTCCCACCTTTCGTGACGCAGCATCGAGCCGGCGTTCAAGAATTCGGGTGCGTCGAGGCACCCGCTGCAGTCTTTGGACGAGAAGCCTTCGGCCAATTCAAATCCGGCCAGCATCAGTTCGACGTACCCTGTCATTCTCAAATTCATTTTTCCCACCTCAGTTATCCTCCTAAACCCTGGCTTTCATTCCCCGGAATCCGCCGGTGAGGTGTCCCTGCCGGTTACGCGGTCCGGCGAACTCATGCGTTCGGGCTTGTGGCCCTTGGGTTCCGTTTGCTTCGTTGGAGACAATATAAATACATCTATTCCTTGTGTCAATAGAGTAATCTATATTTTGTGGCAAAATAAAGGCCAGTTCAGCAAGCGCTGGCTGAGTCAGTTCGCGCGCCTTTCGCGCGGTTCGCAAGCGTTCGCCGTACCTCATATTAGTCACCTTATTGCCAATTTTCCCGCAGGTCAAAACAGCAAACTTATTGACATCGCGAAACAGTGGGCTTATATTGGCCGTCATGTCTAAACAATCCCTTCTCAAAGCCGTCGATCTAGCAGGTGGTCAAGCGCCCCTCGCCAGGGCGATCGCGGCCATCGTTCCGGGGTCAAAGGTCAGCCAGCCGCTGATCTGGGGATGGATCAACTCCGCGAAGTTCGAGGTGCCGCCGCCCGAGATGGTCATCCCGATCGCCGAGGTGCTCAACTACCGCATGACGCCGCACGAGCTGCGCCCGGACCTCTACCCCAACCCGACCGACGCGCTGCCAGCGCACGTGGCGAACCACCGGCAGCACGAAGCGGCCTGACATGTCTCCTCCAGCCGGCGGGCGTCTCCCACTTCTCCTTCCGTCCGCCGGATTTGCCCGGCCCGCCAGCATTGGCGGTGCCGGTTTTTTTTGAGGATCGGCCATGCACGAAAAATGCACAGAGGAAATCAAGCTTCGCGTCTCGCCGTCGCTGCTGCTGGCGTTGTCCAGGCTGGCGAATGCCGAGGATCGCTCGCTGTCGGAATACGTCCGCACGGTGGTGTCCCTCCATTGCTTCGGTCACGCCCACAGGCTAGACGATGCGGCCGGCCAAAGGGAAGGGAACAATGCCCCCTGCGAGGGACCACGATAAATGACGGAGGTGCAGTGCATCCTCAACGCCATCGCCCTGCGCGGGCCGCAGGCGGTGTTCTTCGACCATCGGCGCCGGCTGGCCTGGTGCGACGCTGCCAGCGAGCGCGGGATTGCGGTTGTCGAGCGGATGCCTGAGCGCTTTGTCGGGGTCTTCGGGCATGGCGCCACGTCCGCGATGATCATCGAGGAGTCGACTTGATGGCGCTGCGGCCCCTGGCGCACGGCAAGGCACTGGCGGCGCGCATTGCCGCCGGCGAGCGGGTCGGGCTGCTGGTGGTGGCGTTGCACGATTGGGAAGCCGGGCGCTGGTTCGATGGCCGCCCGGAGGTGGCGCGCGTCGTGCTTCCTGCCGACCTGCCAGTCGAGGCCGCATCCTGGGCGTGCTGCCTGGCGCTGGACTGCGTGGTCTGCGGGAGCGCGGACGACGCGACCTTCTATGCCGCCTGCGCTGCCATCGCCGACCACGGCGCGGCCTCGGTATGGGGCGAATTTTCCGACGGGTTCCGGCGCCTTGATCGCGCGGGCCGTTGTTGGTACGCGGACGAGGGTCCGCTGCCGGCGAACAAGCTGGGGGCTGCCCTGCGCGACTACCGCACCGCGGCGACGATGACAGGACAGGGCTTCTACCGCTCCCGGATTTTTGATGGCATTCGCGACGCTATGCGGCGCGAACTGAGCGAGGCGCTGGCGGAATGATGAGCGATCCGATCGACGACGCCATCGCCAAGGCGAAACTGGACGCGATGCAGGCGGCGCCGACCGCCGGGGCGAAGGTGCTGCCGATGCGCGCGTCGCTCGCCGCGGCGCCGGCCGGTCCGGTATGCATAACTGCTGAAAGTTTCCTTGCGGACACCGATCCGCCCGCATGGGTGATTGACGGGCTTTTGCAGACGAATTATGTCTATGCGCTAACCGCGCCGACGAACCACGGGAAGACGGCGGTCAGCCTGGTGATGGCGCTGTGCGTTGCGGCCGGGCTGCCGTTCGCCGGCATGCCCGCATCCCGCGGCAACGTGCTGATCCTGTGTGGCGAGAACCAGGACGGTTTCCGGTTGCGCATGCGTGCGACGATGGATTCACTCGGGGTGTCGCTGGCCGACCTGCGCGGGCGCGTGTTCGTGCTGCCGAAGGCGGGATCGCTGTTGCTGCTGCTCGACCAGATCAAGAAGGACGCCGGGGCGATGGGCGCGCTGTCGCTGGTGTTGGTCGATACGTCGGTGGCGTTCTTCTCCGGCGACAACGAGAACGACAACAACCAGGCATACGTGCACGCCGCAGCGCTGCGCGAGCTGTCGCTGCTGCCAGGTAAGCCGGCGGTGCTGGTGAATTGCCACCCTGCATCGGGCGCTTCGAAGGACATGACGCGCGACAGTTGCGTGCCGCGCGGCGGCAGCGCCTTCCTGAACGAAATCGACACGAACCTGATGGTTTGGTCCGACGGCGCGTTGGCGGAACTGCACTGGATGCGCAAGAAGCGCGGGCCTGATTTCGCGCCAATCTCATTCGAGTACCGCCCGGTGAACGTGATTCACCAGGGCGTTGAATGCCAGACGATCGTCGCGCAGTACGTCGACGAGGAGCGCGTCCGCTACATCCGGACGAAGCACCGCGAGCTTGATTCACGTGTGCTGTGGGCGTTGTACAACAACCCGAACGGGACGTTCCGGGAATGGTGCGGCGATGCCGGGTTGACGATCCGTTCCGGCAAGAAGGCAGGGGAAGCCCACCTGAGCGGAATCACGCGGATTCTGGAGCGGTTGAAGAAGTACCGGCTGGCCGAGCACACGGACCGTGACGGCTGGATTCTGACGGCCAAGGGAAAGGAGGAAGCAAAGGACATCCGTTGATCTCTCCGTTGCCGTGAGAGGTAGGGCGCAAGCCCGGAAAGAGAACCGAGTCAGCAAACCGGACCCAGAGGAGCCCGTGACACCTGATAGGACAGGCGAGTTAATCCCCATGAAAAGCAACAAAAGCGAAGGGGCGGCGCGAAACGATGAAGCAATGGAACACGGCGGAACAACACGGAACAGGATTCGCGGAAGTCATTGAGTTGACTATGGAAACAGCGGAACAAAACGGAACGCACAGGCGGAACACGCCGGAATCGTCGCGGACGCGCGCCGAAACCGGCCGTGCCGGTGTTTTTTCTGGCCAGGCAAAGGCTCGGAATAGCGGGGAATTCCCCACCACCCACCACCCCCCCCTAAAGGGGGGTGTGGGTGGGGTGGGGAAAGACCATTCCCCGCTTCCGGATGCCGAGCGCCGGGTTTGGCTGAGGGAAAACCTGCCGACAATCGCATCCGTGGTGGATGAGTTTGCTGACGCATTCGGGCGTGACCAGGTACGCGTGACCTATGCGGCTGAGGGTTGGCATGTCATCGGTTGCAATCCGGTAAAACTTGAGAAACCGAAAGGAACCGCCAATGCATGAAAACATGGTTCGCGTCGAAAGCGCCGTCACGGCGACCTCTTCCGGAGACTTGACGTGGGAGCACTGGACGCACGACTGCGCAACGGCGCTCGGGCTGTCAGGCGCCAAGAACCCGCTCGGCTTCGCTGTTGTGCGCTACTTGTCCGACGGCCCGAACATGGGCGCGATCATGGGGCTAACCATGCACCTGGCAACCGCCATGACCAAGCGCGGGCACGACGGCAAGGCATCCTACGCCAATGCCCTTGCAGCCATCGATGCCTGGAATAACATGCGCTGCCCGTCCTGCATGGGGCGCGGAGTAACGAACTTCGAGCAAACGACATGCGGAATCTGCAACGGAACCGGAGAAAAGGACATCTCGAGCATGGTCGATGTCATCCGCGACGGAATCAGCGCGCTGATGGAAGCAGAGCGCTGGATCGAAGGGCAGCTTGCGGCGAGGTTGCGGAAATGAGCAGCGCGGAAATGGGGGTTGACATGGGTGATAGTATGAAATCATGGATCGTCAATCCTCCGCGCAGCGCGGTTACGGATCGCGGTGGCAGAAGGCCAGGGAAGCCTGGCTTCGGGAACATCCGCTCTGCGTCGATCACCTTGCCCGTGGGCAACTTGTCGCCGCGACCGTCGTCGATCACGTCAGGCCGCACCTGTGCGCCATCAATTGC
>DPSD01000549.1 GCA_003538495.1 Accumulibacter sp. | reverse complement strand
AACGCGGCGGACGAGCCCGACCAGTACGTCCCGTTGACCAAGCGCGGCCAGATGCGCTTATGGCAGTTGCTGCCGCTCAAGCCCGTGCTGTGAGCGATCGCTTGGCCTGGATCAGGCCCGGGGCATTGCCGAATCCGTGGCTTGCGCTAAGGTTCGAATTCCAGTGAATTGACGGTACGCCAGGGTTTGCCCCATGAAACTTCCCATCAGCCTGAAGATATTCAGCATCACCACCGCGCTACTGGCGCTGATGGTCGTCGTCACCTGGCTGTCGGTGCTCAACTTCCGCCAGCTCAACAACCAGGTGCGGGCGCTCTCCGACTACTACCTGCCGCTGCAGCAGCAGGTGGCGAGCGTGGAAATCCTCATTCGCGACCAGATGGTGCGCATGGAGCGGGTGATGGCGGGCATGGAGGCGGCCAAACCCGATCCCGAATACATCGCGAAGGAATCGAGCGCCTTCGACATGCGCGGGATCAATGCCGACCAGATCGTCGATTCCTCGCTGCGCATGCTGGGCGAGGCCGAAGCGGAAAAGGGCATCGCGCTCGACCGCGTCACGCTCGCCATACTGGGCCGGGAACTGCCCTTGATCCAGACCACCCGCCAGCACTTCCACGCGACTTTCCGCCAGTTCCAGATCGAGGCGCAGGAAGGCACGCCGCGCTCGGAGAAGATCGTGCGCGATGAGTTGCTGCGCGAAAAGGACGCCATCGACGTCGAAATCCAGAAGACCACCGACATTCTCAACAAGCTGACCCAGGACACCGCCAGCCAGGCCAAGGCAGAGGAGGCACGTGCCACCACGCTCAACTGGATCGTCACCGGCATCGCCACCGCGTTGGGACTCATCTTCGCCGCCTTCGTCACGCGCTCGCTGGTCGATCCGGTCAAGCGCCTGCTGGGCGGCACGCGCGCGGTCGAGGCGGGCGACCTCGATGTCGAAATCCTGGTGCGCACCCACGACGAACTGGCCACATTGGCCACCTCCTTCAACCACATGGTGGGCGGGCTGCGCGAAAAGGAGCGCATCCGCGCGACCTTCGGCCAGTACGTCGACCCGCGCATCGTGAAGAGCCTGCTGGAAAACCGCATCCCGACGGATCGGGGCGAGCGCCAGGTGATGACGGTGTTCTTCTCCGACCTGCAGGATTTCACCCGCCTGTGCGAGGGGCTGACGCCGGACGCCGCTGTACGCTTCCTCAACCACTATTTTTCACTGATGTCCGAGGTGATTCGCGGCCAGCAGGGCATCGTCGACAAATACATCGGCGACTCGGTCATGGCCTTCTGGGGGCCGCCCTTCACCGATCCCGCCGACCACGCGCGGCTGGGCTGCCTTGCCGCGCTCGAGCAGATGAAGAAGATGGACGACTTCCGTGCTGCCCTGCCCGAACTGTTCGGTGTGAAGCACGGCCTGCCCGAGGTCAACGTCCGCATGGGCATCGCCAGCGGCGAGGTGACGGTGGGCAACATCGGCTCCGAAACCTCGCGCGGCTACACCGTCATCGGCGACATCGTGAACCTCGCGTCAAGGCTGGAGCAGGCCAACAAGTTCTACGGCACGCGCATCCTGGTCAGCGAGGGGACGCGGAACCTGGCAGGGGAGACGCTGGCCTTCCGCGAAATCGACAGCCTGCGCGTCGCCGGCAAGCTGGAGCCGGTTCGGGTTTACGAGTTGTTGGGCTATTCAGCCGAACTGGGCGAAAGCGACAGGCAGCGGGTGCAGGCCTACGAGGCCGGGTTGGCCCGCTATCGCGCACAGGACTGGGATTCGGCTGAAGCGGCGTTCCGCGAATGCCTTATGAATGCGCCGGGGGATCGGCCCAGCCAGGTCATGCTTGAGCGGGTTGCGGCGTTCCGGCTGGCGCCGCCGGAGGCGGGGTGGGATGGGGTTTGGGTGGCGCTGAGCAAGTGAGGGGTCAACGTTTGAATTCACCGGCCTGCGCAGCTTTTTGCGCGGGTCCGGTGGAATGATTGGTTGCGCATCACAGGCTGACCACCGGTTCAGCCGATCTGAAACAAGCGATCCTTCGCCCGGGACAACACCCATATTCCTTGGCTAAATGGATTCTTCGTAAGATCGAGTCGACTGCGGATCGTCGGAATTACGTCGTCCCAGTCCCAATCCACCCCTGACGTATCCCGAACGACGAGGGCTGCGTTCGATCCGTAGTCGTTCATCATCTTGTTTTGGAATCTCCCGACAAGCTGATCACTTACCTCGTCCGAGAGACTGCTGAACTGCGGTTGCTCCTCGCCACGCGCAACTCGCTCCATGTGAGCGCGAAGAGCCTCGAGGCTCCGACTGTTGGAGCGACCCAGGACGGCTTTGATGTCCCCCGGATGATCTTCAGTTATGGTGATTTCAAGATTCAGTGCATTGCCGAGTGAATCCTTGCAGCGAACGTCGGGTGCATCAGACATTTCCATGATCCGAAAATCTGTGCCCTGAAGCTGGTTATACAGGACAAGGAAACCCTCTGCGGTCGCCTTCTCGATTGCTTGTTTCTCACTCATGCGCATCCCGCTTGAATGATGGGTTAGCCGCGTTCATCGGATTCGATTATTACGAGAGGTACAACGATACCTTCTTTAAAGTCAGTACTTGCTGGATACGCTCGCACAAGCGCCCTGACGCGAAGTTTGTGCGCGCCGAGTACGGTCTCATATAGCCTTATAAATGAATCCAATCCGGAGGTGAAGTACTCGGGCGTTGCCAATAGAGCCAACTTCAACCCATCAACCTGGTGGATTCCGAAATACTTTTCCGACGCAACTACTTTCTCGTGGGTTTCGGGCGGCTCGCGGCGGCGAAGATTGACCATGAAGACGCTCATATCACCTTCTACCCAGCCGACCACTGAGCGTTGCCCGACCTGAACTCCTCTTGAAGGAACATACGGAATTCCCTCTAACTTTGGCAGGATTTCTTTGAGCATTGCAGCAGAAGATAGAGAGAACGTTCTGGTTTCACCCGCGCTAATTTCCGCTGAGAAAACGGGGATGGCTGCGCCAGCCTTTTTACCCTCAGTCTTTGTGATCTGCGTCATCGCAG
>DPSD01000557.1 GCA_003538495.1 Accumulibacter sp. | reverse complement strand
ACTTTCGAGAGTTTCCCGAGCAGCGCACGCGGCGCAAACGTACGCCAGATGTCGGGCCGCGCCGGCGAGACCTGGGGAGCCGAATCGGGCGCAGACCGGCTGGTGGTCGTCCGGTATTGATCGCACTCTGTGAAACGATCCACCGTCTCGCGCGTGGGATTGCTCGAAGCCTGCAGCGTGCTTCTGGCGACAGCGACGTTCACCGGATTTCTCGGACGACTGTGGTGGATTTTTGAACTGAGCGCCCATTTCCGTGTTCAACTGGCGGTCGCTCTGTTCACTCTGGCCGGGCTCTGGGCATGGCAAGGGCGCTGGCGGACAACGGCCATTTGCACTGCCTGTGCGACCATCAACGGAGTGTTGCTGCTGTGGCTGCTCTGCCCCACCGGAGAGGTAGCGGCGGCCGGCGCGCGCTTGCAGCTCGTCAGCATCAATGTTCACACCGCCAACCAGCGCAGCGACCTGCTGCTGGACTTCCTGCGCCACGCCGATGCGGACGTGGTCCTGCTGATGGAAGTGGATGATCGCTGGATGGACAGGCTTGCGCCACTGGCCGGCAAGTATCCGCATCGCATTGCGAACGCACGCGATGACAATTTCGGCATCGCACTCTTCAGCCGCACAGCTCTGACCAGGGCAAGCATCGTCGAGCTTGGTCACGCCGGCGTTCCCTCGATCACTGCGACGGTCCGATTCGACGGCCGTGACATCCTGCTGCTCGGTACCCATCCGCTACCGCCTGTCACTTCGCAATACGCCGAGCTGCGGAATGATCAACTCCGGGAAATCGCGGCCTTTGTCCGCAGGCAAACCTCGCCGGTCATCGTCATCGGGGATCTCAACACGACTCCGTGGAGTCCGTTCTTTGCTGATTTGCTTGCTGATGGTCGCCTCAGGAACACCTCCGAGGGACGTGGCCTTTTCGCTTCGTGGCCCGACTGGATGCCGCTGGCGCGAATTCCTCTCGATCACTGCCTGGTGACGGAGCCAATCCGCGTGGTGGACAAGCGACTGGGACCAGAAGTCGGCAGCGATCACCTGCCTGTCATCGTGTGGATTCAGATCAATGCAGAGCAATGGGACCCTCATTGACCCTGCGAACCACTTTTGTCCGCGGGGACAAGCGTGTATCGTGTTGGCACTCGCTTGGGTCCGGAGGACTGCGCAGTATTTGATGACTGTTCAGCAGGAAAGGGGGGCGCTTGGCAAGGCAACCAGAGGTGACCGTGAAACGGCGCATGTCGCCGCCGCATGCTGCTGTCGAGGGACCGGCGGGCGAAGCGGCGAACCGCTCCATGGAAGAACTCGTGCACACGCTCCAGGTGCAACGGGTTGAACTGGAAATCCAGAATGACGAGTTGCGGCGGACACAGCTCGCTCTCGAGGAATCCCGCGACCGCTACCTTGATCTCTATGAGTTCGCACCGGTCGCCTATCTCACCCTTGCCAGCAGCGGCCAGATCGCCGAGACCAACCTCACCACCGCCGCCCTGCTGGGGTTGGAACGTCAACAACTGCTCGGACGGCACTTCACGAGCCTGGTCGCCAGCGACGATCGAGAGCGCTGGCAGCGACTGTTCAGAGGGCTGACCCGGACCGACGCTGCACAGAATGCCGAATTGGCGCTGATGCGCGGCAACGGCACCGTTTTCCATGCGCTGGTGAACTGCCGCCGTGTGGCCACCGAACAGAGGGACCCGGTGGTGCGCCTCACGCTGACCGACATCAGCGAACACCAACAGATCGAGGATGCCCGCCACTTCCTGCTGGAGTGCGGCAATCGGCACGCCAGCGAGGACTTTTTCAAATCGCTGGCACAATACCTCGCGCAAAGCCTGCAAATGGATTACGTCTGCATCGATCGCCTCGAAGGCGACAGTCTGCACGCCCACACGCTGGCGGTGTATGCCGATGGCGCCTTCGAAGACAACGTGTCCTACGCACTGCAAGATACGCCCTGCGGCGATGTCGTCGGCAATCTGGTCTGTTGCTTTCCGGAGAAGGTCCGCGAACGCTTTCCCTGCGATGAGGTGCTGCAGACGATGGGCGCCGAGAGCTATGTGGGAACCACGCTGTGGAGTTTCGATGGCAAACCGATCGGCCTGATCGCGATCATCGGCCGCAAACCCCTGGCCAACCGTCGCCTGGCCGAATCGCTGCTGCAACTGGTAGCACCGCGCGCCGCCGGCGAACTGGTGCGCAGGCGTGCCGAAATGGCTCTGCGCGAGAGTGAGGAACGCTTGTTCGAGTTGTTTGACGAGGCGCCGCTTCCCTATCAGTCGCTCGACATCGCCGGCAACATTCTGATGGTGAACCAGGCCTGGCTCAGCCTGATCGGACGTAACCGGGAAGAGGTGATCGGGCATTTCATCGGGGAATTCATCAGCGATGCCTCGCTGGCAACGCTGAGCCTGGAATTTCCACAATTCAAGGACCGTGGCCGCGTCGATGCTCCCGAGTTCGACTTCGTTCGCCCGGACGGGAGCCGGCGAAGGGTGCTGATCAACGGGCGTATCGCTCGTGATCAGGCAGGCAACTTCCTGCGCACGCACTGTATCCTGACCGACATCACCGAACGCAAACACGCTGAACAGCAGCTTCGTGTCGCCGCTGCAGCCTTCGAGGCGCAGGAGGGCATGATGGTCACCGATGCCGATAGCGTGATCCTGCGGGTCAACGTAGCTTTCACCGAAATCACCGGCTATTCTGCCGCGGAAGCAGTCGGTCAGACGCCACGCCTGCTCCGCTCGGACCGCCACGATGCCGCCTTTTATGAAGCGATGTGGGACAGCATCCGGAGTAAGGGGGCATGGCACGGAGAAATCTGGAACCGACACAAGTGCGGCGAGGTGCATCCCGAATGGGTGACCATCACTGCAGTGAAAGGGGCTGACGGCGAGGTCAGTCACTACGTCAGCACCCTGACCGACATTACGCAGAGCAAGGCGGCGGCGGACGAGATTGCTCATCTCGCCTTCTACGACACCCTCACCGGGCTGCCCAACCGGCGGCTCCTGCTCGATCGACTGCAACGGGCCACCGCAACCAGTCAGCACAGCCGGCGGCAGGGAGCGCTCCTGTTCATCGATCTGGACAACTTCAAGACCCTCAACGACACCCTCGGTCACGATATGGGTGACTTGCTGCTGCAACAGGTTGCCCAGCGACTTGCCGCCTGCGTCCGCGAGGGCGACAGCATGGCTCGCCTCGGCGGCGACGAGTTCGTCGTCGTGCTGGAGAACCTGGACCGGAGTGCCCGCACCGCCGCCTTGGCGGCCAAGAAGGTTGGCGAGAAAATCCTCGACTACCTGAACCAACCCTACCAGCTTGCCGGTTGCGAGCATCACAGCACCCCGAGCATCGGCATCACGCTGTTTCGTGGGCACCGGGAAGGCGTCGATGAACTGTTGAAACAGGCCGACCTGGCCATGTACCAGGCCAAGGCCTCGGGCCGCAATACCCTGCGTTTCTTCGATCCGGAGATGCAGGCGGGGGTTGCGGCGCGTGCCGCTCTCGAAGCGGATTTGCGCCAGGGCATTCGCCAGCAGCAGTTCCTGCTCCACTACCAGCCGCAGGTGGACGGCCAGGGTCGCCTGACGGGTGCCGAAGCCTTGCTGCGCTGGCAGCATCCCGCACGCGGTCTCGTCCCTCCCGCAGAGTTCATCGGGCTGGCCGAGGATACCGGCCTGATCGTTCCCCTCGGCCAATGGGTGCTGGCAACGGCCTGCGCCCAGTTGGTCGCCTGGGCCGCACGACCGTCGATGGCTCACCTCAAGCTGGTCGTCAATGTCAGTGCTCGCCAGTTCCAGCACCCGGACTTCGTGCCACAGGTGCTGGCGATGCTCGAGGAGAGCGATGCCGACCCGCGGCGGCTCAAGCTGGAACTCACCGAGAGCCTGCTGTTGAACGATGGCGAGGAAATCATCGCCAAGATGGCTGCACTGAAGGCTTGCGGGGTGAGTCTCTCGCTCGATGACTTCGGTACCGGCTATGCCGCCTTGTCTTATCTCAAGCGCTTGCCGCTCGACGAATTGAAGATCGACCAGTGTTTCGTCCGGGATTTGCTGACCGACGTCAGCGACGCCGCCATCGCCCGTACCATCATCGCCCTGGCGCAGAGCCTGGGTTTGCGGGTCATCGCCGAGGGCGTGGAAACCGAGGTGCAGCGGGATCTCCTCGCCGGCTATGGCTGTCGCGCCTTCCAGGGTTACTTCTTCGGCCGACCCGGACCCGCAGCGGGGCTGTTCGCAGAAAACGGTGATCCTGAAATCCTCGGATGACGCAGGTGGAAGCAGATACAACACCGTTCATTCGCACCGTTTGCGGCACGCTTCCTTTCACCGTCGGTCGATGCCCCTTATAATCAGGCGTCCCGCCATGAGTCGTTCGAGCCCGTGAATCCCCACCTCAGCAAGCTGCAACCTTATCCCTTCGAGAAGTTGCGACAGCTTTTTGCCGGCATCACGCCAAACCCGCAGTACCGCGAGATCAGGCTGTCGATTGGCGAACCGCAGCACGCAACGCCGGCGTTCATCAAGGACGCGCTGA
>DPSD01000556.1:2545-5436 GCA_003538495.1 Accumulibacter sp. | reverse complement strand
CAGCTTCGAACTCAACTTCGAAGTTTCGCTGATTACCTACGACCGGGCGTTTTCAGCCGCCGCCCGCGAGATGCAGCGGCGCTACCAGGGCAGCTCGCGAGCGCTGCTGCTCGACGAATGGCGCGCCCGGCCGAACTGGCGCCGCCTGCTGGAGAACGCGGTGCAGGTACTCAGCCCGTTGCTGTGAACGCCCGCCAGCCGGTGCCATGGGCAGCCATGATTTCACCCTCGCTTTTACTGCCGTTAAGGACAACGATGAACATCAACGTTCCCACACCCCGCTTGCTGACCTGCCTGCTTGGCGTCGTGCTGGCCGGCCCGATCGGCTGCGCCAACCAGCAGACGGGGCCTTTTCCGGGCGATACCGCAGCGACCGCGGCCTTGCCGCTCGACCTCGACCCCGCCCTTGACGCGCCGCTGGCCACCACCGGTTCGTGGACCCAGGCGGCGGCATCAGAGCCGGACAGCGCGGTGCAACCGCCAGCAGCGCCGCAACCCCCCCGCGACCCGTGGCCACGGCAGGTCGACCTGGCCGGCGCGACGGCGCTGGTCTACCTGCCACAGGTCAATAGCTGGCAAGGCAACCACCTCAGCTTTCGCGCGGCCGTCGCGGTGAGGAAGACCGGCGCCCAGGACGCAAGCTTTGGCGTGATCTGGGGCAGCGCGCGCACCGGCGTCGATCGCCTGAGCCAACGCGTTGGTCTGGAGGACCTCAGCCTGAGCCGTGCCAGCTTCCCGACGCTGCCCGATCATGGACTCGAGGTGCTGCGGCAGTTGCGCACCCACTTGCCGCCGGCCATGAGCAGCATCTCGCTGGCTCTGCTCCAGGGCGAACTCGCCGCATCGGGGACGGTGAAAGCGCGCAGCGTCCAGGTTAACAACGACCCGCCACGGGTGATCGTAAGCTATTCGCCGGCGATCCTGGTGCCGATCGACGGCACGCCAGCGATCAGGCCGGTCCCGAACAGCGCCTTCGAACGGGTGATCAATACCCAGGCACTGATCGTCCGGAGCCGTGGCACGAGCGGCTGGTACATGCATGTTTTCGACGGCTGGCTGTCAGCGGCCTCGCTGGCCGGCCCATGGACCCGAGCGACTGGCGAGCCGGCCGGACTGAACGGCATCGCCCGGCAACTGGCGACGGAGAACGCCGTCGACCTGCTTGACGGCGGTCCGCAAGCCAAGCCGAAGCCGACGCTGCAAGACGGCGTGCCGACGATCTACGTCAGCCAGGTGCCGGCCGAGCTGATCGTTTTCAAGGGCCAGCCCAATTTCGTGCCGATCACCGGCACCGGCTTGCTGTGGGCCGAGAATACGACCGCCGACGTGCTGGTGAATACCGCCAACAACGACTATTACACGCTGCTCTCCGGACGCTGGTACCGCGCGTCCTCGATCAGCGGACCGTGGGCCTACGCGCCGGCCAACGCCCTGCCCGCCGACTTCAGCCGCATTCCCCGGAACGTTCCGGCCGGCGTCGTCCTGGCGTCGGTGGCCGGGACGCCGCAGGCGCAGGAGGCGCTGATCGCCAACTCGATCCCACAGACCGCCACCGTGCCGCTCGCCAACGGCCCGAAGTTCACGCCGGTGTTCGACGGCGCGCCACAGTTCCGCCCGATCGACGGCACGCCACTGCGCTATGTCGCCAATGCCGAGGTCCCGATCATCCAGGTAACGCCGAGCAGCTATTACGCGCTCCAGGCCGGTGTCTGGTTCACCGCCGCGGGCCTCACCGGGCCCTGGTTGGTGGCGACCAGCGTACCCGCCGTGATCTATGACATTCCGGCCAGCTCGGCGCTGCATTACGTGACCTACGTGCAGGTGTACGGCGCCAGCAGCGAGGTCGCCTGGGTCGGCTATACGCCTGGCTACCTGGGCAACGTGGTGACCTACGACGGGGTCGTCGTCTATGGCACCGGCTACAACTACGGCGCCTGGATCGGATCGGTGTGGTATGCCTCGCCCTACACCTGGGGGCTGGCCGCCGCGCCGATCTACAACCCCTACGTCGGCTTTGCCTACGGCTTCGGCCTCGGTCTCGCGACCGCCGCCTGGGCTGCTCCGTATTGGGGGGGCGCCTGGTACCATCCGGGCTACTGGGGCTATCCCTGCTGCGGCTCGACCAGCGCCAACGTCTATGGGCATTGGGGCAACGCCGTCTATGCCGGCTCGCGCAGTTGGTACACCGATGCCGACGGCAAGGTCGGCACCAGGGCCAGCGGCAGCTATACCAACCTGCGCACCGGAACGACCGGCTCTTATGCCGCCGGTCGCAGCTACAACCCCGCTACCGGTCAGGCGCAACGCGGCTACGACCGGACCTTCGACACCGCCGGCGGGACCACCGGCAACGTCGCGCGCGGCACGTCCTACAATACCGAAACCGGGCAGCGGTCGTACGCTTCGAGTGTCTCGGCCACCGGCCCCGGCGGCAGCTCGATCTCCAAAACCGCCAGCGCGACAGCCGGGCCCGACGGCGTTGGCGCGCAGCACACGACCACCGCCTACGATGCCAGGACCGGCGAAACCAAGAGCTACACGTCGAGCGGCCTGTTCGGCGACCACTACGCAGGCGCCGACGGCAATGCCTACCGCAATTCCGATAACGGCTGGCAGCAGCACGGCGCAGACGGCTGGCAATCAGCCGGTGGCGACACCTCCTGGGCAGATCGCCAGCAGCAGGAGCGCGGCAACGCCGAAAGCCACGCCAGTGCCGGCGGCTTCGGGGGTGGAGGATGGGGGGGTGGCGGGGACCGCTTCGGCGGTGGAGGCTGGGGCGGCGGGGACCGCTTCGGCGGCGGCGGCGGCAGCTTCGGCGGTCGTTTTGGCGGCGGCTTTGGCGACCGTTTCGGTGGCGGCCGGCGCTAGTCAGCGATCGGCAGCCGAGGGCC
>DPSD01000556.1:0-2244 GCA_003538495.1 Accumulibacter sp. | reverse complement strand
TCGGCAGCCGAGGCCCGCGCGGCGCCGGCGGGCCGCGCGAGGAAGCAGTCTGCGGCAGGCCGTCGCGGCGACAGCCGCTTCAGGGCGTCGGGACCACCCGGTAGTAGACGCCATTGGCGCCGTACGCCGGCAGGAACCACGTGTTGCCGGACAGGTAGTAGGTCGTACCGTTTTTCGGAATCGCCGCCGCGCCCGCGGGCAAGGTCGCATAGCTGGTGCCGATCGCGTAGGTCGCCCCGGCGCCATAGGCCGCGGCAGTGGTGGCACTGCCAGCGGCGTAGCCTGATGAATAGGCGCTGGTGGTAGCGGCGGCCGAATTCGCCGAGGCCACGGCGGCGCCGGCGGCGACGCCGACCACCGCGCCGGCAGCCGCTGCACCGGCGCAGTTGTAGCAAGCAGCCGCGTAGTGCGGGACCACGACAGGTGGGTGGTAGGGCGCGTAAACCGGCGCCACCGGATACGGCGCGCGATAGGTGGTCGCGCCGTACGGCGTGGTGTGCACCGCCCCGGCGCCGTAGGCACCGTAGGTGGTACCGCCGGCGACGTTGGTGTGTTCCGTACCGCCGCCCCAGGCGTGTGCCGAACTGCCGCCGTACATGTTGGTATGTTCGGTACCAACGCCGTAGGCGTGCGAGGTGCTACCGCCGTACGCGTTGGTGTGCTCGGTGGCACCGGGAACGTGCTCGGTGCTGCCGCCAAACCGGTTGGCGCTCGCCCAGGCGGCGGCCGGCCCGCTCGGCAGCGCCAGGGCCAGCGCCACGGCCATGCCGATCATTGTCGCTTTCGTCGATTTCATGTTTCGCCTCCTTATTGGGCTTTGGCGGCTTGCCGTTTGGCTGCCGGCCTGGCCTTCCCCGGCGGCCGGAAGCCGCTCGCCGGCGACCCCCCCGGGTGGGCAAAGGCGATGGCCGCCGCGGCGGCGGTCTTCGACGATGCGAAGGCGTCCGCCGTCAGTTCAGGATCGAGCTTCCAGTTCGACAGCTCCAGCTGGTGACGCAGGCGCAGCGGATCGTCGCGAAACACCGCCCGCAACATCCGCGGCAGCTTGTCCTCAGTTCCAAGCCACAGCTGCACGAAGACCTTGTCGTTAACCAGCGCCAGCATCTCGGTGCTCGTTCCGCCGACGACCTTGGACTGGCCGATGTAGAAGGCCACCGTCAGTCCGTCGGCGAGCGCCCGGTATGGGTCGGCGACCAGCAAGTCGGTGAACGGGAAATAGATCGCGGCGCTGTCAAACGCCGCTTTCAGCGCGCCATCGATCGTCGGCGGCGCCGCGCTGACCGCGACCAGGTTCTCCGCCGGGGCGAAAGCGGTCATCGTCTTGCCGTCGTAGTAGAACTCCGACGCCGGCCCGTCGCCAAGAGTGATCACCCGCAGCTTGTCGGGCCGCTGCATGAGCACCTCCGAGAGCGTGGTGTAAGCCAGCGCCGGGCCGATCCGACTCGGGCTCTCGTACGTCGCGATCGCCGTGAAGGACATCGATCGCGCCGCCGCCAGACGGTCGCTGGTCGCCTTGAGCAGGTCGATGGCCTTGGCCTCGAGCTCTGGCCTGGCAGCCGGCGCGATTGCCTTGCTCGACGCCCTGGCGGACTTCGAGGCCTTCGAGACAGTAGTCGGCGACTGCTGCGCGCTGGCGGCGCCAGCCAGGGCGATCGCCGAAGCGAGCAACACCGCACGCGCGGCAAACTTGTAATGGATCATCGGATTTCTCCTCCTCGTTCAGACCAGCGGTCGGTCATGGCCGCTGCCGATCACGGGATCATCCCGCATTCGAACATCTTGTTGGCCATCGGCGCCGCCACCCGGTTGATGAACTCGGTGCGCATCTCGGGATTGCTGCGCAGCATCTGGATCGCCTCCTGCTCGCGCGGCGACTTCGGCTGACCTTTCTTCACCCACAACTGCTCGCAGGTCGATTGCTGGTACTTCTCAACGACCTTGCCGGCGATCATGTCGACGACCGGAAATTGAGCAAAACTGACGCCGGCAAAGAACACCGCTGGAACTGCCGCAAACAGCCAGAAACGTTTGGTCATGACGTACTCCTCAGCACGGAAATGGTGGACAGAAAGGCCATCCCGGTCACCTGCGGCAAGGCCTGACGGCCCGATCCTGCCGCTCGCGCGGTCAAGCAGGGGTCAGCCCGTGAATAGACCGTAGCCCGTCCCGGCTGGCGTGCCGGGTAGCCCGGATAATACGCCGTCCACGCACGGCAGCAAGAGTCAGCCTTGTCCACTGTGGTAT
>DPSD01000145.1:394-2548 GCA_003538495.1 Accumulibacter sp. | reverse complement strand
CTGGAAAAGTCATGACCGTTCGTTTGCCGCCGTGACGCGGTTGCGGCCGCCGGCCTTGGAGCGGTAGAGCGCGTCGTCGGCGCGTTTGAGCAGCGCCTCGATGCGCACCTTCTCGTCTCCGCTGGTGCTGGATGTGCCCAGGCTGATCGTCACCTTGAGGTCGCACGCGCCATCGCCCTCGATGCTGACCGGCGTGTCGGCAATGGCGTGCCGGAAGCGCTCGGCCGATTGCACCGCATCCCTGGCGTTGCAGGGGTAGAGCACGATCAGAAATTCTTCCCCGCCATAACGCCCGAGGCTGTCACCCAGGCGTGTCTCGGCCTGCAGGCGGTGCGAAACCTGGCGCAATACCTCATCGCCTGCCATGTGTCCATGGCTGTCGTTGATGATCTTGAAGAAATCGATGTCACAAATAATCACGCTCAGCGGTTCCCCGGTGCGCTTCGAGAGCGCCAGCGCGCTGCCGAGCCGCTCGATGATCGTCCCGCGGTTGAGGAGCCCGGTCAGCGCGTCGCGGGTGGCCTTGTTGATCAGGACCTCGGTCGCCTGCGTTCGCAGCCGGATGTCCCAGATACGTTCCGCGAAGTACGCGCCAAAGATGCGGATGAACTTGTGGTCGAGATCATTGAACGGCTCGCGGCCTGCGGATACGCTCAGCAGGCCGATGCAAAGGCCCATGCGCAGGAACGGCAGAATCAGGATCTCGCTTGGCGATCGGCCGGTGAGATGCCGGGGCGGCTCCGGTCCTGCGAGTGGATCGCCCAGGCGGACGAGACGCGGACGTTGCTGCTGCCAGTGATACTCGTCCCAGGGCGAAAGCAGCGATTCCTTGCTGACGTACACCTGGCCATTGCATCCGTCGATGAGCTGCACCCCCTGCTCGTCCGCCACCACGAGTCGCCAGTTGGCGACGTTGGCGAAGTACTTCCATTGCCTGACGACGTGTTTTGCAATCTCGGCAATATCGTCGAGCGCATGCAGGTCGTCGAGCAGTCTGAACAGCGCCTCATAGCGAACGAGTTGTTCGGAAGCATGTTCAGTCTTCGGCGATCCGGCAGTCATGGTCGATTGCTGGCAAGACGGCAGATCCGGGTCACAGGATGGCGCGGTACTGCGGATCCAGGTCGAGCCGCAGCGAACTCGTGTAGACATTGAACATGGTGGCCATATCGATCACCGCGATGATCTCGCAAATCTCCTCCCTGGTGAACCCTTCCTCCATCAGTTCCTCGAAATCTTCGTCTTCCAGGCCGTTGGCATCGGCGACCACCTTGCTCGCGAAGCGGACGACATTCTGGTAGCAGCGCGGCAGCATGCAGGCGCTGTCGGATGCCAGGAAGGACTGCAGATCTGCAAAGGCCAATGCCTTGTCCAGGCTGAGTACGTTCTGCGCATGACAGGCGGAACAATAGCGCGCGCCGTGTCTGGCGGAAACGATGAAAACGATCATTTCCTTCAGCGGCAGCGGCAGGTTGCCGCTGAACAGGGTTCCCTTGGCTCGTTCCCAGTAGGCGCGCGCCAGCGCCTCGCTGTGGCCGAGGCTCTGGAGCCATATCGGCACTTCGGTCGCCCCGGTAGTTCGCATGAAATCATCATATACCGAACGGGTCGCCGGGGAAGCGTCTTCGTAGTCGGTGAGGGTATAGCGCTGCATTCGTGTGTCTCTCCGTAGTGGTCATGGGTGTGGCCAGGATCCGGTGCCATTTCACGATGAGGATCGAGTGACCACGCAGGCGTGCCCGCAGCCAAGCACCGGCGGTTGCTGTGGGCGCTTGCTGCAAGTCGCATCACCGGCTGCGCATGGCATGCTAAGGCGATGACCCGGAACCACCAAATAACTACATCACGAATAGTCGCCACTGTAGGACATGTAGGCCTGGTAAGCGGCGAATACCGCCAGGACCAGAAAGAATGCGCCGCTCAGCCGGTGCAGCAGGGCCAGTGGAATCCTTTGCAGGATGGTGCGGCCCGCCAGGATTCCCAGTGCCGAGGTCGTTGCCAGTGCCAGGGTGGCGCCCAGCCAGACGGCGGCCGGTGCGTGCACACTGCTCAGGGCAACGACGGCGAGTTGCGTCTTGTCACCGAATTCAGCCACCGTCAGCAACACGAAGGTAGTGAAGAAGATGCCATGGCCACTCTTCTCCTCGATTTCCT
>DPSD01000145.1:0-126 GCA_003538495.1 Accumulibacter sp. | reverse complement strand
CACTCTTCTCCTCGATTTCCTCCTCTTCATCGTCATCGTCGGCATGCAGGGCATGGATACCAAAAATGGCGAAGAGGATGGCCACCGTCGCGCTGACCACGTACTCCGGCAACCAACTGGCAATGG
>DPSD01000676.1:2800-3515 GCA_003538495.1 Accumulibacter sp. | reverse complement strand
CGCGCGGCGCCCCCGCGTAAGCCCGGGCGCGTCCGGCTGGGGGCCGGTTTGCGCGGCGCCGGCGGTGGCGCCCGCTCAACGCCCCTCGCTTGCTGCTCGGCACGGCCGCCCGTCGGCCCACAGGCAGACGCCGGCTGCCTGCCGGGTGCCGGTCAGCGAATCAAGCAGCCGGGCCAGGTCGGCCGGCGACGTCCACCAGGTGGCTTCAATACCGCGGAACGGCCCGATTCCGGCAATCGCGTTCTGCACCGCCGCGCCACAGAACAGCGGCAGCGCGTGGTCGGCCTCGGGCAGCCGCGAGACCACGGCCGCGAACTGCGGCTCGGGCAGCGTGAAGCGATAGACGCGGATGCGCAGGCCATCGACCATCTGATAGGCGACGTAATCGGCCAGACGGGCGTGTTGCCGGTCGGGCAGCTGCGAACCAACGTTACGGTAACTGCC
Organism: Accumulibacter sp.; assembly: GCA_003538495.1. Next base: position 3,071 of record DPSD01000676.1, on the reverse strand, counting down.
GGCGGGGTCACTCAGGCGCGCCCCGGCGAAGATCCCGGCGTGATTGCCGAGCACGGCGTTGTTGTTGATCACTACCACCACCTCATGCTCGCCAGGCTCGGCGAGCTGCACCTCCGTGCTCAGGCTGTCCCACGATCGTCCGGATTCGCCGCTTCCCGGCGCGGTTGCGCAAGCGGCGAGCAGCAGCACCGGCAGCGCTGGCAGCGCTGGCCGGACCAGTGAGGAAAGGCGAAACGCGTTGTTCATCAATCGACTCGACGGATCGGCAGGG
>DPSD01000676.1:2203-2499 GCA_003538495.1 Accumulibacter sp. | reverse complement strand
CGGTTCGCCTCGCCCGGGCGGTGCGGCGGCAGCAGCGGCCACCCCTCGCGGACGGCGACCCGTAATGGTAAGTCAACGCTCAGCCAACTGCCAGCCGGCGTACCGACCAGGAAGCGGCGCGCACTGGCGGCGACTTCGCGGTGCAGGTACACTTCTCTTCCCCGGACTCCCATCCTCTCCTGGAGCGATAGTCATGAACGCAGCGATCCACGAATTCACCGCCGAGCGCCTCGCTGGTGGCGACCAGTCCATCGGCGCCTACGCTGGCAAGGTCCTGCTGATCGTCAACACCGCCA
>DPSD01000676.1:0-1971 GCA_003538495.1 Accumulibacter sp. | reverse complement strand
TGCTGATCGTCAACACCGCCAGCAATTGCGGCTTCACCCCGCAGTACGAAGGCCTGGAGGCGCTCTACCAGCGCTACCGCGAACGCGGCCTCGAGGTGCTCGGTTTTCCGTGCAACCAGTTCGGGTCGCAGGAGCCGGGAGAGGCCGACGAGATCGCCAGCTTCTGCCAGAAGAACTACGGCGTCAGTTTCCCGATGTTCGCCAAGGTCGAGGTCAACGGCGACGACACGCACCCGCTCTACCGCTATCTGAAGAAGGCCGCGCCAGGCCTGCTCGGCAGCGAGTCGATCAAGTGGAATTTCACCAAGTTCCTGGTCAATCGCCAGGGCGAGGTGACCGCGCGCTATGCCTCGGCGACCGCGCCGGAGGCCATCGCCGGCGACATCGAGAAACTGCTCTGATGAGCACCACTGGCGCCCTGCCGACCAGCGGTCCGCTGCGCCGGCAGGCCTCGCCCAGGCCCGGAGCAGCGGCAGGCCATGCCCCTTCGCGATCCTGAGTTCAGCGCCATCCTGCACTGGCCGAAGGTTCCGGCGTGCTACGGCTGGCTGTCACTGGACCGGCGCGGCCGCTGGCGGTTGCGCGGCGAGACGCTGAGCCACCCCGGCCTGAAGGCGTTTCTCGATCGCCAGTACGGGCATGACGGGGCCGGCAACTACTTTGTCCAGAACGGTCCGCAACGGGTATTCGTCGAGCTCGAATACACGCCATGGGTATTGTACCTGGCGGCGCCCGACAGGCTCGAAACGCAGCTCGGCGAAACGGTCGGCGAGGTCCGCGGCGCCGCGATCGACGACGAGGGCAATCTCCTGCTCGAAATCCCGGAAGGAGTCGCGCTGCTCTGCGACCGCGACCTGCCGGCCCTGCTCCATCACCTGCGCCTGCCCGACGGCACGGCCGCCGACGATGCGGCGCTGCTCGCGGCGATCGGGCAGGAACGGGCTGGCGTCAGCACGCTGACGCTCGCTTGGCAGGGCTGCCGTCTGCCAGTGGCCGTGCTGCGCCGCTCGTCGGTACCGGCACGCTATGGCTTCGTCAGCTCGCCGCAGGCCGGAGCGTTGGAGGCCGCACCATGAACCTGCGACAGCTCGCTCTCGACGCCTTGCTGCTGCGATCGCACGACGAGAAGTGTGCGGCGGCCCGGGCGATCGCGGCGATCGCGTCGACCGTCGACGAGCGGCAGATGGCGAAGCCCGATCGGCGCCGGCTGGCCAGCGAAGCGCTTCCCGGTCGCGCCGTCAGGCCGCCACTGGTGCCACCGGCGCAGCTCGCCAGGCGACCGGTCAACAGCGTCGCCGGACGTGCGGCGCTGTTTCATTCGCTGGCCCACATCGAGCTGAACGCGGTCAATCTGGCGCTGGACATCGTCTGGCGCTTCGACGACCTGCCGGCCGACTTCTACCGCCAGTGGATCGGCGTCGCCCGCGAAGAAGCCGACCACTTCGAGTTGCTGCACCAGCACCTGCAAGCGCTGGGCTTCGCCTACGGCGACTTTCCGGCGCACGATGGTCTGTGGGAGATGGCCGAGCGGACCAGCGGCGACCTTCTGGCGCGCCTGGCACTGGTTCCCCGGACTCTGGAGGCGCGTGGCCTCGACGCGGCGCCACCGATTCGCGACAAGCTGCAAGGTGTTGGCGATGACCGCGGTGCGGCGATCCTCGAGATCATCCTGCGCGACGAGATCGGCCATGTGGCGATCGGCAATCACTGGTACCGTTGGCTCTGCGAACGACGCGGGCTGGAGCCGCTGGCGTGCTACGCCGAACTCGCGCAACGCTACCGCGCGCCGCGTCTGCGTGGGCCCTTCAATCTCGAAGCCCGCCGTGCCGCCGGCTTCGAAGAGCACGAACTGGCGGCGCTGCTGGGCCCGTGACAATGCGTGCCGGCGCCGGTGCTGCGTGCCCGTGGCGGGCAGCGCACGGCCGCCACGGCGGGAGCTGCGCTGGCGGGAAGTATTTTCCAATTCAGGTA
>DPSD01000677.1:1091-4679 GCA_003538495.1 Accumulibacter sp. | reverse complement strand
CTGATCGAGTTCATCCCCGAAATGAACGCCATGATCGCCGAACTCAACGACGTCCTGGCGCATCAAGCTGCCGCTTTTGCGGCGCTGGCCGACGACGCCAAGGCGGCTTTCATCGAGAGCAAGCTGAGCGCCGACAACGCCCGCCTGCTGGCTTCGCTGCCGCACTACATCGTCGACATGCTGCTCGCCGAGCGCGACTCGCACGGCAACCTGCAGGTATCGCTGATCCCGACCGAACAACTGCTGATCGACATGACCAGGGCGCGGGTCAAGGAACTCGACGCCAAGGTACCGTTTGCTGCGCACAGCCACTTCCTTGGCTACGAGGGCCGCTGCGGCGCGCCAACGCTGTTCGACGCGGCGTACACCTTCAACCTCGGGCTGACCGCCGGTTCGCTGATCCTCGACGGCCGCAGCGGCTACATGGCGACGATCACCGGGCTGACCAGCGGCGGCACGCCGCAGGCGATCCCGCTCGCCGGCCTGCTGAACATCGAGCGCCGCCACGGCCAGGACGAGTTCGTGATCGAAAAGGCGCTGGTCAAGATGGATTCGCCGGCGATGCAGTTCTTCGTCTCGCGGCGCGACGAATGGGCCAGGCAGGACCTCTTCGCGTCGCCCGGTCCGCGCCAGTTCTGGGGCCCGACCACCCACCAGCAACCCATCACCGTCGCCCTGAACTCGGGGTCGGACTCGCTGATGTTCAAGATCGGCTGATCGCGTCGCGCCGCGTCGTCCTCAACGAAGAAATGGGGCCATCGGGTAACGATGGCCTTTTTTTTGGCATCCGGGATCGGCCGCGGGCGCCGCCTCGGCCACCTTGACCCGCGACAGGCGGCTCGCCATGCTGACATCTCGCTGACCCGACTTTCACCGTAACAGCCTCCGGTGTGCACTACTTCCTTCAAGGGAGCAGGCAATTCCAGCGAGACTTGTTGCATCGGCCAACGGTGCGTCTCCGCCATCCGGCCGATGACTCTGGCGTAAGCAGCGGGCGCCGGAGCGGCTGACCTGCCGCTGGAAAATCTGGTGTGCCAGCTCGACGTACGAGTCGAGCGTCATGGAGGATGAAATGAAAGTGATGATGGTTGTCGAAGGCAACGGGTGCGCGTTGCGTATCGAGCCCGAGGATGAGGAAGGCAGGGCGCTGCTGTCTGCCTTCGGGATAAAGGGCGCTTTCCAGACCAGGCGTGGATCGGTCGCCACACCAATGGCCCTCACTCCGGCTCAGGTAGGGGCGTTCTACGAGGGCACGCCTGTCGAAATCGACTGAAGGCATCCCGCCACCAGGCCCTGCCGGTTGGCTGAACCGGCAGGCGATGGCGTCGACGACAGCTGCAGGAGAAGCACTCGGCGCGACACTGTTCGCCAGCGGCGGCGATCAATCTGCTCGCCAGCGGGCAAGTTCGACCGGGCTGGAACGGCAGGCGCCGGCTGCCCTGCCTGCGACGACCCAAAGGCGGCGACAAGGTTCATCCCGCGCACCCTCCTCCGGGCCGGCTTGAGACCATTCTTGCGCTGCCCCTCCCGGCGTCCACCCCGAGTTGCTCGACCGTCGGCGGTTTCTCTGCAAGGAAAAGGGTGGCGCATGACAATGGGCATTTGTCGGCCAGGCGTCGATGTCGGGGCAATTGCGGTATGATTTTCCCGACGCCAGAGAAGCGCGATAGCGGATCGAAGCACGGGGGAAGTTCCTGCGCCGGGTCCCGGTCGTGACCCGGTGCTCGGTGCTCGAGGGACGTGAGGTCTCGGCGGCATCCCGGATTTGACCCAGCCTTGCTGACCAAAGCTGGCGCACCGAGGCGGACGAGATGAGGCCTGGTCGAGGTTTTCTGGAACCGCGGAGATTCCTGGTGGCGAAACCGCATCGGCGGCTAGCCGATGACCGTACGCCGCAGCTTCCTGATGCCACTGGGCGGGGTCCTGTATTCGCGATGGCGCCGCCCGATTTCCTGCTCTTTCCCACGCTCGCTGTTCCAGACTTGGCGATGCTGACCACCAGCAACACCATCACCCAGCGTCCACCGCAATCGCGCTGGCCGACTTGAGACAAGGCATCACGCGCCGAGCATCGACCATGGAAAACGCCCCAGCCTGGCTGATCAACAGCTTCATCTACCTGAGTGCGGCAGTGATTGCCGTACCCCTCTCCAAGGCACTGGGGCTCGGCGCGATCATTGGCTACCTCGCGGCAGGCATCGTCATCGGGCCGTGGGGCCTCGCCCTGGTCACAAATGTCGAGGACATCCTGCATTTCGCCGAGTTCGGAGTGGTGCTGATGCTTTTTCTCGTCGGTCTGGAACTCGACCCCAAACGGCTGTGGAGCATGCGCCGTCCGATCTTCGGCTGGGGCGGCGCACAGGTTCTGGGCTGCGCCTTGTCACTCGCCGCACTGGCGGTGGTGGCCGGTGTGCCATGGCGCGTCGCCCTCGTCGCCGCCCTGGGGCTGGCGCTCTCGAGCACGGCGATCGCCCTGCAGGTGATGGGCGAACGCAATTTGATGCCGACCTCCAGCGGGCGGTCGGCCTTTGCCATTCTGCTGTTCCAGGATGTCGCGGCGATCCCGATCCTGGCGCTGTTGCCATTGCTGGCGACCAGCGTCGCTGGCGATGCCGCAGCAGTACCCGTCAACCACTTGCTGGAAGCAGCCAGGATTGTCGCGGTGATCGCGGGGATCGTGCTCGGCGGACGACTGCTGCTGCGCCCGTTGTTGCGCTGGATCGCGCGCTCGCGGACGCCTGAAATCTTCACCGCCGCGTCGCTGCTGCTGGTGGTCGGCATTGCCGGGCTGATGCAACAGGTTGGACTGTCGATGGCGCTGGGCGCCTTTCTGGCCGGCGTATTGCTGGCCGAGAGCGAATACCGGCGGGCACTGGAAACCGACATCGAACCGTTCAAGGGACTGCTGCTGGGACTGTTCTTCATCGCCGTCGGGATGAGCATCGACTTCGGCGTGCTGATCGCCTCGCCGCTCCTGATGGCAGCCATTGTCTTCGCTTTCCTGCTCCTCAAGGCCGGGATCATTTATGCCCTGGCCTGGCAGATGGAAGTACCGTTCCAGGACCGGCCGGTATTCACCCTCCTGCTGGCACAGGGCGGCGAATTCGCCTTCGTGGTGTTCCAGGCAGCGGCTGGCGCGCGGGTCTTGCCGCCCGAAACGGCCTCGCTGCTGATTGGCGCGGTTGCAGTATCGATGCTGGTGTCGCCGTTGTTGCTGGTGGCCGTCGACCAATGGCTGTTGCCGCGTTACGCCAGCCGGCGGCAGGTCGCTCTGGAAGAGATCTCGGAGCCTCAGGAGGCGCCGATCCTGATCGCCGGCTTCGGGCGTTACGGGCAGATCGTGACTCGCGTGATGCTCGCCGAGGGTATCGCCTGCACGATCCTCGACCACGACGCCGAAATGGTCGAAGCCGCGCGCAGCTTCGGTTACCGGGTCTTCTACGGCGACGCCTCGCGGCTCGACCTGCTGCGTACGGCCGGCGCTGCCCGTGCCCGCGTCATGGTGCTGGCGGTCGACGATGTCGAGCAATCACTCAAGATCGTCGATCTGGTGCGCGAACATTTCCCGAACCTGGAAATCGTCGCGCG
>DPSD01000677.1:475-802 GCA_003538495.1 Accumulibacter sp. | reverse complement strand
CGAACCTGGAAATCGTCGCGCGAGCGCGCGACGTGACCCACTGGAACCAGTTGCGTGACCATCAGGTGACGCGGGTCCAGCGCGAGCTGTTCGAATCGAGCCTCTGCAGCGCCCGCAGCGTGCTGGAGTTGCTGGGTCATTCGGCCGATGACGCCCTGGCGACCGCCAAGCGCTTCCGCGCCCACAACCTGGATCTTTTTGAGCGCATGCATCCACACTACAGGGACCGCGCCAGAATGATCGCCGTGGTCAAGCAGGGACGCCAGCAACTGGAGGAGCAGATGGCGCAGGAGCGGCTAGAGCGCGCGGGGCGCAAGCAAGCGCAAG
>DPSD01000677.1:0-182 GCA_003538495.1 Accumulibacter sp. | reverse complement strand
CCCGCCGGCACCCGGCAGCTGACCATCGGCACCGGCAACTGCCATGGCCCGCACCGCTACCGCATGCCCGCGATGTGACTGAACGCCGCTTCCCCTTGACCAGGACCTGCCGGGGCCCTGCCCCGCCTGCGGCGTGGCCCTCCGGACAAGATCAGGCGGCTGCCACAACCGGTCCCGCGCAG
>DPSD01000047.1 GCA_003538495.1 Accumulibacter sp. | reverse complement strand
CCAAGGCGCTGTCGCACGAGCCCCGGATTCTCTTTCTCGACGAGCCGACGGCGGGGGTCGACGTCAACCTGCGGCGCGACATGTGGCAGCTGGTGCGCGCGCTGCAGGCGACCGGGGTGACCATCATCCTGACCACCCATTACATTGACGAGGCTGAAGAGATGGCCGACCGCATCGGGGTGATCAGCAAGGGCGAGATCATCCTGGTCGACGACAAGGCCGAGCTGATGCGCAAGCTGGGCAAGAAGCAGATGACGCTGCAGCTGCAGACCGCGCTGGACCGCATCCCGCCCGGGCTTGCCGCCTACCAGCTGGAGCTGTCGAGCGATGGCAGCGAGCTGGTCTATACCTTCGACGCTCAAGGCGAGCGAACCGGCATCGTGGCGCTGCTCAAGGACTTGAACGACGCCCGGATCGCGTTCAAGGATCTGCACACCACGCAAAGTTCGCTCGAAGATATCTTCGTCAGCCTGGTGAAGGACGTCAAATGAAGGCGGGGCAATGAACTGGCACGCGATGCGCGCCATTTACCTGTTCGAGATGGCGCGGACCCGCCGCACGCTGCTGCAGAGCGTCGTCTCGCCGGTGATTTCGACGTCGCTGTACTTTGTCGTCTTCGGCGCGGCGATCGGCTCGCGCATCGACGAGATCGAAGGCATCAGCTATGGCGCTTTCATCGTTCCGGGGCTGATCATGCTGTCGCTGTTGACGCAGAGCGTGGCCAACGCTTCGTTCGGCATCTACTTCCCGAAATTCACCGGGACGATCTACGAACTGCTCTCGGCTCCGGTTTCCTACCTCGAGATCGCGGCCAGCTACGTCGGGGCGGCGGCGACCAAGTCGATGATCCTCGGCCTGATCATCCTGGCGACGGCGGGCCTCTTCGTCCCGCTGCACGTCGCGCATCCCTTCTGGATGCTGCTGTTCCTGGTGCTCACCGCGGTGACCTTCAGCCTGTTCGGCTTCATCATCGGCATCTGGGCCGACAATTTCGAGAAGCTGCAGCTGGTGCCGCTGCTGATCATCACCCCGCTGACCTTCCTGGGCGGCAGTTTTTACTCGATCAACATGCTGCCGCCGATCTGGCAGACGATCACCCTGTTCAACCCGGTGGTCTACCTGGTCAGCGGCTTCCGCTGGAGCTTCTACGACGTCGCCGACGTCGGCGTCGGTATCAGCCTGTTCATGACGCTGCTGTTCCTGGCGGTCTTTCTGGCCGTCGTGGCGTGGATCTTCAAGACCGGCTATCGGCTCAAGACGTAGGGTCTTGCCGGCCTCGTGGCGGCCTCAATTCGGGCGTCAGCACGACGCGTCGGGGTTATGCCATCCACCATCGGCGGCGACCAGCGCGTCGCCTGCCGCTGGTCCCCAGCTGCCTGGCCGGTAGAGGCGCACCGGATGATGGTCGTCGAGCACCGGCTGGACCACCGCCCAGGCGGCTTCGATCGCCTGTTCGTGGGCAAAGAGTGCGCCGGCGCCGGACATCGCGTCGGCGAGCAGTCTCTGGTACGGCGTATCCTGGCCGGCTTCTTCCTCGGCCAGCAAGAGCTCGCGCTGCTCGCCGGTGAATTCCTTGCCGGCGCGCTTGACGCGTGCGGCAAGGGCGATCGAAGAACACGGCGATAAATGAAAGCGCAGGTAGTTGGCCTGACCGTCGGCCGGCGCCGAATCGGCGAACAGCCGCTGCGGCGGCGGCTTGAGCTGGACCCGGACCTCGCTGACCGTTTGCGGCAGCCGTTTGCCCGAGCGCAGGTACCACGGCACGCCGGCCCAGCGCCAGGAGTCGATGTGCAGGCGCAGCGCGCAAGAGGTCTCGACGTCCGAGTCCCTGGCCACTTGCGCTTCGTGGCGATAGCCGGCGTACTGGCCGCGCACCAGGTCGTCGGGGTGCAGCTCGCGCATCGCTCCGAAGACGCTGGCCTTCTCGCTGTGCACCGCGTCGAAGCCGCGGTACGCCGGTGGCTCCATGGCCAGCAGCGCGACGATCTGGAAGAGGTGGTTCTGGACCACGTCGCGCAGGCAGCCGGCGCTCTCGTAGAACGCGCCGCGGCCCTGCACGCCGAATTGCTCGGCCAGCGTGATCTGCACACTGGCCACGTAGTTGCGGTTCCAGATCGGTTCGAGGAAGGAATTGGCGAAGCGGAAGTAGAGGATGTTCATGATCGCTTCCTTGCCGAGGAAGTGATCGATGCGGAAGATCGCGTCGTCCGGGAAGAACTCCAGCGCGATCCGGTTGAGCTCGCGCGCCGACGCCAGGTCGCGGCCGAAGGGCTTCTCGACGATCACCCGCGCCTGCGCGGCTAGCCCTGTCGCGCCGAGTCCCCTGATCACCGTCGGAAACAGCGCCGGCGGAATCGCCAGGTAGTGCGCCGGCCGCCGCGCCTCGCCGAGCGCCTGCTTGATTGCCGCGAAGGTCGCTGGATTGTTGTAATCGCCGCTCACGTAACGCAGCAGCGCCAGTAACCGTTCGAGAACGCACGGGTCGCTGACGGCAGCAGCGTCGCGCTCGATGCTCTCTCTGGCCCGGGCGCGGAGCTGTTCAATGCTCCACGCCGACGATGCGACGCCGATCACCGGCACGTTGAGCTCGCCGTCCCTGCACATCGCGTAGAGCGCCGGAAAGATCTTCTTGTACGCCAGGTCACCGCTGACGCCGAAAACGACCAGCGCGTCCGATGGCGCGGCGGTGGGAGTGGGCTTGCTCATCTCAGTCCGCTGCCGGCTTTTCTAGGTGACCGCCGAATTGGTGGCGCATCGCCGACAGCACGCGGTTGGCGAAGTCCGCTTCGCCGCGCGAGCTGAAGCGGGCGTAGAGCGCCGCGCTCAGCACCGGCGTCGGCACCGCCTCGTCGATCGCTGCCTGAATCGTCCACCGCCCTTCACCGGAGTCGGACACGCGGCCCTGGAAGCCGGCCAGGGCAGGGTCGGCGGCGAGCGCGGTCGCGGTCAGGTCGAGCAGCCACGAGCCGATGACGCTGCCGCGCCGCCAGAGCTCGGCGATCTCGGGCAGGTCCAGGTCGTACTCGTACAACTCGGGAGTGCGCAACGGCGTGGTTTCGGCGTCGACGCTGCTTCTTTGCTTGCCGATGTTCGCGTTGCGCAGAATGCCGAGCCCCTCGGCGTAGGCCGCCATGATTCCGTACTCGATGCCGTTGTGCACCATCTTGACGAAGTGCCCCGCGCCATGCGGCCCGCAATGCAGATAACCCTGGTCGGCGCTACCGTCCGGGCGGCAGCGGCCGGGTGTCGGTGTCGCGCCGCCGGCGCCGGGCGCCAGCGTCGCGAACACCGGTGCGAGGTGCTGGACGACCGCGTCCTCGCCGCCGATCATCAGGCAATAGCCACGATCGAGTCCGGCAACGCCGCCGCTGGTGCCGACGTCCACATGGTGGAGACCTTGTGCGCGCAAGGCTGCCGCGCGGCGCAGGTCATCATGGTAGTGGGTATTGCCGCCGTCGATGACCATGTCGCCCTGGTCGAGTAGCGGCGTCAGCGCCGCCAGGAGTTGGTCAACCACCGCCGCCGGCACCATCAGCCATATCGCGCGCGGTGGCGCCAGCGCGGCGACCAGCTCCTGCAGGGACCCGGCGCCAGTAGCGCCCAGCGCGGCCAGTCGCCTGACGGCGGTTGGGTCGTGGTCATGGACCGCGCAGTCGTGGCCGCCGCGCAGCAAGCGCTCGCTCATCAAGGAGCCCATGCGTCCCAGCCCGATCATGCCAATCTGCATTGTGATCCTCCACTCTTCGGGTTCCAGCGGTCGCGGCGGCGTTCGAGCGCCGCTCGAAGTAGGGACTCTGGCCGTCCCGCGGCCACCGCGAGAAATCGGTGCTTGTCACCCACTATACTCGTCGACTTCCGCGGCTGTCTCGCGACGCCGCACGCTCGTTTCAAGGGAGGGCGCATGCCCAGGCAAGAGCGGTCGACGCGAATTCGCGCTTCCGCGCGGACCGGATTGCCCGGCCGCCACGCGTGGCGCGGCGACGACCCAGGCAATGCCAGTGGATAGCGCAGCCGCCCAATCGTGCCGGTGGCACCCGCTGGTCGACGAGTGGGCACTGCACGACGCCGCTGTCGAGGCGATCCTGGCGAGCGCGGCGCAGGCCATCGATCGACGTGGCCAGTTTCACATCGTCCTCGCCGGCGGCAACACGCCACGCGGAATATATCAGCGGCTGCGTGCCGCCCAGAGCGACTGGTCCGCGTGGCACATCTATTTTGGCGACGAGCGCTGCCTGCCGGCGGGCGATAGCGCGCTTAATTCGCGCATGGCCGCCGAAGTCTGGCTCGATTGGGTACCGATTCCGCCGCTTCAGATGCACCCGATCGCCGGCGAGTTGGGCGCCTTGGCAGCGGCGCAGGCTTGCGCGGAAGCACTGCGTAGCGTTGCCGACTTCGATCTGGTGCTGCTTGGGCTCGGCGAGGATGGCCACACCGCCAGCCTCTTTCCCCATCATCAGTGGGGGGTTGTGCCGGGCTCGCCGGACGTACTGGCGGTGTTCGATGCGCCCAAACCACCGCCGCAGCGGGTGTCGCTGAGCGCCGCGCGGCTGGGCCGGGCACGGCGGGGGCTATTTCTCGTCAGCGGCGACGCCAAACACCGCGCCGTCGCCGAGTGGCGCGCCGGCAAGGACATGCCGGCACGGGCGATCAGGCCGGCGGCGGGCGTCGACGTGCTGGTGGAGTCCGCCTTGCTCTTGCCGCTGGTTGACTGACCGGGAGTTCCAAGACCCCCGGCCATGCCGGGGGCTGCTTGCCATGGCTCAAAAAGGTCTTCCGTTGTAACGGCACTCGACCAGGATCGTCGGCTTGTTCCGCCTGTTCCATGCGCGATTGTCGTGTGCCGTATCAAATTCACAGGATGCGGCGTCCGGGCTGCTCACGACTTTGCCGTTGTCGGGAAGCTCGTAGCCCGAGCCCTGTCCTGTTGGCGGATTGACCTGCTGGGCGGGCTGGGCCGCTTGCTGCGCCACCGGCTTGGCGGCCGCTGGTGCGCCAGCACAGGCTTTCAGGTCTGTCGGGGCGCCCTGGCAGACAGGTCGGTGAGTTGGCATTCGGAGTGCAAGTGATCTTGTCGGTGGTCGCCAAGGTCTGCTCATTGGTGCTCAGCCCTGTCGTTGCCACCCATTGCCAGATCTGAGCCGGTGAATAGGCCACCGCTTTTGCCCTGGTGTTGGTCTCGCCCCTGGCGATGGATTCACGCATCGCCCGTCCGACCTTTGTCTCCTGAACTGCTACTTGACTGCGGAACTGCGGAGGCGCACCAGGTGAAATCGATCCAGCCGAGAATGACCTGCTGACGCCGGGTTCGGCCGGAACTGTCAGGACCCGGAAGGAGCCCGCTTTGCCAGAAGCCCTGCGACCGCACCCGCCGCTGGTCGAGGTAGGTCGTTGTCGGATGCCTGCTCCGAAGGTTCGGAGGGTGAGGCGCCTGCCGGCGAGGGGTGGGCGTCGGGACCAATCCTGATCAGACGGCGAACCGCTGTCGGCCGTCGGACACTCTCCGAAATGCGGTTTCCGACGTCTGGCGGGGGCACCAGGCGCCAGATTCGTCGATTGACCGCGCGCGATGGGGCTACGTATACTCGCGTTGGTCGGGGGATCTTCTGTCTCTCGGCACTGGCTGAAGGAGAGTGCTGGCCGCTGCGATGCGCAGACTCCACTGGCCCAGGCGACGAAGCCTGTGCTCGCTTATCGGGCCGGGGTCGAGTTCGGCATTCAGCCGAAGGTTGATGTCACCGATGCTTGCTTTCGCTGTCGGCGCAAGATCGACTTCGTACCGGCGGTCTGGACTTGTCGCGGCTCCCGCCGTCAGGACCATTGTCTTCACCGTAACGACTTGGTCATCGACTGCTCCGCGCGATGCAGAGGCACGCGCCGCGACGATCCTGAACCGGTACGGGCAGCGATAAGGAGAGGCCTTGATGAATGATTTGTCACGCTCGCTGATTGCCGGATTGGTTGTGCTGGTGGTGGGGGGAAGCGCTTACCTGTGGTGGCAGGAGCGGCAGGCAGCAGCCCCGGCTCCGATGGTCGCTCCGGATCCAGTGGCGGGCGAAGCCTCGCCGCCGGCACCGGCAGCGGTGCACCACGCCATCGAGGCCATCACGCCGGCGCTTGACGCGCCACTGCCGCCGTTGACCGAGACCGGCAGCGAAGTGCGCGATGCGCTGATCGACTTGCTTGGCCGCCAGCAGGTGTTGTCGTTTCTCGACGTCGGCGACTTTGCGCGTCGCGTGGCGGCGACGGTCGATAACCTCGCGCGTGGTCATGCCGCTTCGCGGTTGTGGCCGGTCGTACCTGCGCCGGGGCGATTCCTGGTGGTCGAGCGTGACGGCGCGACCTATATGGCCAACGGCAACATGGAGCGGTATTCGGCGTTTGTACGCTTTGCGTCGGCGATCGACACCGGCGCCGCGGTGGCCCTGTATGTGCGCATGTACCCGCTGCTGCAGCGGGCTTACGTGGCGCTCGGCTATCCGGACAGGTATTTCAACAACCGGCTGGTCGAGGTCATCGATGTGTTGCTGGCGACTCCCGAGTTGCAGGAGCCGATTCGCTTGACGCTGACCGAGGTCCAGGGGCCGATCGCGACGGCGCGGCCCTGGGTACGCTACGAGTATGCGGACCCGGCGCTCGAGGCGCGTCCGTCGGGCCAGAAGATCCTGTTGCGCATGGGACCCGAGAATGCCCGCCAACTGAAGGCCAAGCTGCGCGAATTCCGCCAGAGCGTCGCCGGCAAGGGCGTTTCGGGCTGACTCCCGGCGCGTGTCCAGGTGGTCGCCGCGCTCGGTGGGTCGCTCAAGCCCCGATCAGCTTCAGGTCAAGAGCCCGCTCGATCAGCCAGACCAAGGCGATCGCCAAGGTCGCCAGCGAGCCGCCGATGAACACGCCACGGCGATAGAAAGCGGTGTTGCGCAGGCCATAGGCCAGCGGCAGGAACAGCGCAACGATCGCCAACTGGCCAACCTCGACTCCGAGGTTGAAGCCCAGTAGCGACAGCACCAGAGACTGCTGCGGCAAGCCCAGCTCAGCCAGCACGCTGGCGAAACCGAAGCCGTGGATCAAGCCAAACGCGAAGGCGACCAGCCAGCGCCGGCCTTCGACCAGCGGCTTGAGATTGTTGGCGGCGGCCAGTACCACCGATGCGGCGATCGCCGATTCGACCAGCCGCGAGGGCAGCTGGACCAGCCCCAGGGCCGCCAGCGAGAGGGTGATCGAGTGGGCAACGGTAAACGCCGTGACCACCCACAGGACTTCGTGCAGCGCGTCGCGGAAACGCGCCACGCCGCGCCACCGGCCCGCCTGGTGAACCAGAACGGCCGGCAACAGCAGCGCCAGCAGAAACAGAATGTGATCGAAACCGATCCAGATATGCCATATTCCTTCGACCAGATACTGGCCGAACTGCGCCAGTCGCGAACCCTGCCCGGCGACGAAGCGCTGCTCGGCACGGTCCGGGGCGAAGACGGCGGAGTGGGATGTTCCATCGACCGTCAGCCGCAGTAGTCCGCGGTGCAGGGCGTCGAGCTCGAACAGCAGCCGGTAGCGCAGGATCAGCTCACCTTCGGCGCGCGGGCATTCGCCAGCCAGTTGGAGCACCGCGTAGGCGCCATCGGTGTGGGTGTCCACCAGGTGATCGGCGACGCGCACGGTGCACAGGCCACCGCGCTGGACGCTGATGCGGCCGAGCGCCCAGTCGGCGATGTCGGCGTGGCGCGCGCGCACTTCGCCCCAGGTAATCTCGCCGTTGCCGTCCAGGTCGAGCCCGAGTGCGAAGTCGATGTCGCGCAGGGCGATGTCCCATTGACCGCTGACGGTGCTGCCGGCGACCTCGAGTACCAGGTAGCTGTCGCTGGCCTTGTGTGCCATGGCCGGTAGCGAGACCAGGCATAGCGCGAAGCACAGCAGTCCGAGCACGCGGCGGCGGACGGTCATTGCTGCGCCCCTGCAACGGTTTGGCGTTGCAGCGTGGTCAGCTCGGACCTCTGCGCCAGGCCGCGCAGTCGCTGATCCTCGAAGCCGCTGTCGCGCAACCAGTCGCGCGCCGCCTGCGCGCCCGCCGGGCTTGCCGCTGCAATCGCGGCTTCGAGCAGGATGCGGGCGTCGCGCGGTTCACGCTGGACGGCGTAGTTTTCCATCGCCAGGCGTAGCGCTGCTTGCGGATCCTTGCGTAGATGCAGGGCGTAGCGGGCCTCCTCGGCCCGATGCGTGGTGTCACCGCGCTGGCGGGCGGCGGCGAAGCGCTCATCGAGCGTCTGCGCGAGCCGCGCGGCGTCGGACGAGTTCAACAACGCCGCCGCTTCGGCCAGCCGCAGCAGCAGGGTGTCGGACGATTCCCAGTTTGCCAGCTGGCTCGCAACCTCCACCGGTCGGCCGCTGTCGAGCAGAAAATCGCTCCAGGCGGCCAGCAGATAGCCATCGTCGCGGCCGATGCTCAAGGCCTCCCGGTAGTGCCGTTCAGCCAGCGCCGGCTGGCCGCGCCAGGCCGCCACTTCGCCCAGCCGGGTGAGCAGCCACAGGCGGTTATCGGCGTCTCGACTGCGTGCCAGGGCCTGCTGCAGGGATCGATAGCCGGCTTCGAGCTGACCCCCGTAGGCCTGCGCCAGGCCGATGCAGCTGCCATAGAGGACGGGCTGGCGCAATGCCTGCAGGGCAGTGCACTCCCGTCGCGCAGCCGGGTAATCGGCCTCGACGAGGAAGATCGCGGCCCTCCAGGCGTGCGCCTCGGCGAGTTCGGGGTCCTGCCGGAGGGCGGCGGCAAAGTCCGCCAGCGCTCCCTTGAAGTCATGCCGATACTGTCGCAGCATCCCCCGCATGGAGAGCAGTTGGGCCGGCAGCGGCTCGGAGAAGTGGGCAATCACGGCTTCTGCGTAGCCGACGTAGCGCGGATCGCCGCGCGCCATGGCCAGTTCGAAATAGCGCTGCGCGAGTCGCCCGGCTGGGAGGGGATCGTTTTCCGCCGCAGCCTTTGCCGCCCGCAAGACGAGCAGTTCGCGGTCACCGGCGTCGCCGGCACGCGATGGCAAGCGCTCCAGCACTTCGGCGTCCTCGCTCGGCTTGCGTGGCGCGGCGTCTGCGGGCAGGGCCAGCACCGCCGCCGAAATGGACAGCAACAGGGAAAGATGGCGAAATGGGGTGCAAGCAGTCAACTTGGGGGAAGCCATTCGCGTTACCCTATTCGTGCGTGCCAGACTGGCCGTCACATTTTCCCACCAAATCCCGAGGAGTTCCCCATGAGCAAGCTACTGTCCCTACTGATTGCAGCCGCTTTCGCCACCGTTTCCGCTGGCTCGTTTGCTGCCTCGCATGGCGGCGCCGCCAAGGGCGAGAAGCCGATGGACGAGAAGACCGAAATGAAGGTCGAGAAGAAAGAAGAGACGAAGGACGTGAAGGTCGAGAAGAAAGCAGACAAGAAGGACATGAAGGAAGAGAAGAAGGCGTACTAGGATTTCCTCAAGTCAGACCAGCGGGCCTCGGCCCGTTTTTTTTGTCCGATCGGGCGCCCGCCGGAATCAGCTACCGGTCTACGTGCCTCGGTGTGTCCGGGGCGCCAGCACGCGACTACTGGCGACGGCGCTTCGCGACAAGACCGCGCGACGAGGCTTCGCGACGACATCGCCATCGGCGAACGCTTACCCCTGGCCTTGCCGACGTGAGCTAGCGGCCCTGTTTATGGTTAGCCATATGCCGCAGATAGGCGATCACCTCGTCGATTTCCGGGGGCGTCAGCTGCGTTGCCGGCATTCTTGCGCGCGCCCTGAACTGACTGGGATCACGGAGCCACTGGCGCAGAAAGCGAGTGCTGCGGTACTCGGTGATGTTCTGCGGAATATTCAACTCGGGGCCGACTTCGCCACCCTGCAGATTGACCGAGTGGCATTTCAGGCATTGCTCTCGAAAGACGGTGAAGCCCCTGGCAATGGCGCTGTCGGCGGAAACGCCGGCGGGAAGTATCAAGGGAAACTTCCTGGCGAACGAGACGCCCTCGATCCGGTTCATTTGAAATGGCCAGGAAAACGTCTTCGCGTCGGAGGTGTTGGCGCTGATAACGATGAATGGCGCCGGGTTGGTCATCGTCTTCCCGGTGGGAATGGGTGACCACTGGCCGGGGACGCCGTCTTCGCCGTACGCGAGCCGGAGGTCGAGGGTCGCGACGTTGGCGGCAGCGGTGTTGCTCTGGTAGCCGTCCAGGCAATGAAAAACCAGATCTTCAGCGTCACCGGCATCCATCAGTTTGAGAACATCGGCGAGGGCGAATGTCAGGTAGCGAACGGATCTGCCCAAGTCCGGGTTGAGCACTTCTATCTCGGTGGTTGGCAGGCGGCCGCGCAAGTCGTCAATGCTGAGGCTTTGACTGCCGCGCTCACTGTCAACGGTCAGTACGGCTTGGGCCGATTGGGCATCGACCGACGCGCTGATCAGGATCATCGCCAGGGCGAAAAGGGATCGAGTCACGAAAGCGTACATGTAGATTCCTGTGCCTTGTCCCGTCGAACGCATCGGTGGGTGCGTAGACGTGGTAGCGCCCTGAGGGTTGATGTGTTGGCTTCGTCCACAGCGCCGATCGCCTCGAACGACCGCCTGCGCCAGGTACGGTACGATCGGCCTGCGCGCTGGCGAAGCCACCTGGCCTGCTGCCGATGGAGTCGCTGGCGGGTATTGCTTGGGGGTGCCGGCGGATTGTTCCGTCGAATCCGAAGGAAGCATCATCGCTCGCCGTGGGGCGGATACCCCCAGGCATACCCCGCCGACGAGCCGATGGCGATTGACCGTGGGCGCCGGCGCTGGGCCGTGAA
>DPSD01000428.1:2300-2770 GCA_003538495.1 Accumulibacter sp. | reverse complement strand
TTCGGTGCAGCGCGGCAACCCCGAGATGGAGCGACGCGCGCAGGAAGTCATCGACCGCTGCTGGCAGATGGGTTCGCCTGCCGGCGACGGCTCGGCTGCCGGCGACGGCAACCCGATTCTGTCAATACACGACGTCGGCGCCGGCGGCATCTCCAACGCGCTGCCTGAGCTCACGCACGGCGCCGGCTGCGGCGCGCGTTTCGAGCTGCGCGCGGTGAATATCGAAGAGCCGGGAATGTCGCCGGCCGAGATCTGGTGCAACGAAGCGCAGGAACGCTACGTGCTGGCCATTGCACCCGGCCGCCTGCCCGAATTCACCGCGCTGTGCGAACGCGAGCGCTGCCCGTTCGCGGTCGTTGGAGCGACCACCGGCGACCAGCGGCTGATCGTCGCCGACCGCCACTTCGGCAACGACCCGGTCGACATGGACATGGAAGCGCTACTCGGCAAGCCGCCGCGGATGACCCGCA
>DPSD01000428.1:0-2044 GCA_003538495.1 Accumulibacter sp. | reverse complement strand
CTCGGCAAGCCGCCGCGGATGACCCGCACGGCCACGCATCTGCCGCCGCTGACCGTGCCTTTCGACTCCACGACGGTCGAACTCAGGGAAGCGGCGTTTCGCGTCCTGCGCTTGCCGGCGGTCGCCGACAAGACTTTCCTGATCACCATCGGCGACCGCTCGGTCGGCGGCCTGACCGCGCGCGACCAGATGGTCGGACCGTGGCAGGTGCCGTGCGCCGACGTGGCGATAACGCTGATGGCGTTCGACGGCTACCTCGGCGAAGCCTTCGCGATCGGCGAACGCACACCGCTGGCGGTGCTCGACGGACCCGCCTCCGGGCGGATGGCGATCGGCGAGGCGCTGACCAATATCGCCGCCGCCGGCATCGCGACGCTCGGCGACGTCAAGTTGTCGGCCAACTGGATGGCCGCCGCCGGTTTCCGCGGCGAGGACGCGTGCCTGTTCGACACCGTCCGCGCGGTCTCCGACCTCTGCCAGCAGATCGGCGTGGCGATCCCGGTCGGCAAGGACTCGCTGTCGATGCGGACCGCCTGGCAGGAGAACAGCGGCGCGCAGCGAGGCGTGCCGAAGCAGGTGGTCTCGCCGCTGTCGCTGATCGTCACCGCTTTCGCGCGCGTGCAGGACGCGCGCCGGACGCTGACCCCGCAACTGGTGCTCGACGCCGGCGAAACCGACCTGCTGCTGATCGACCTCGGCGACGGCCGCAACCGCCTCGGCGGTTCGGCGCTGACGCAGGTGTTCAACGCCACCGGCAGCGAGCCGCCGGACGTCGACGATCCGGCGCGGCTGGCGGCCTTGTTCACCGCCATACGACAACTGGCGAGCGACAATCTGTTGCTCGCCTACCACGACCGCTCCGACGGGGGCCTTTTCGCGACCATTTGCGAGATGGCTTTCGCGGCCCATTGCGGCGTTTCGATCGACACCGACGGCCTCTGCTACGACCCGCTGAGCAACGACGTCGACGGCAACGAGAAGCGGCCCGACCTGCTCGCCGGCCGCTCCTTCGAGCTGTTGATGCGCGCCCTGTTCAGCGAGGAACTCGGCGCTGTGGTCCAGATTCGCCGCGCCGAGCGCGGCCGGGTGATGACCGTCTTGCGCGCCGCCGGGCTGGGCAGGTGCACGCAGTTCATCGGCACCCCCAACCGCTGGGACCAGATCCGGATCATCCGCAATGCCAGGGCGGTACTCGGCGTGCCGCGCGTCGAGTTGCAGCGCGCCTGGTCGGAGACCAGTTTCCGGATGCAGCAACTGCGCGACAACCCGGAATGCGCGCAACAGGAGTACGACCGGATTGTCGACCCCACCGACAGCGGCCTGTCGGTAACGCTCAGTTTCGACCCGAGCGATGATGTCGCCGCGCCAATGCTCAACACCGGCGCCCGCCCGCGCGTCGCGATCCTGCGCGAACAGGGCGTCAACGGCCATGTCGAGATGGCTGCGGCCTTCGATCGCGCCGGTTTTGCCGCCATCGACGTGCACATGAGCGACATCCTCGCTGGTCGCGTGGCGCTCGCCGACTTCACCGGCGCCGTCGCCTGCGGCGGCTTCTCGTACGGCGACGTGCTCGGCGCCGGCCAGGGCTGGGCCAGGACGATCCTCTTCAACGAGCGCGCGCGGGACAGTTTCTCGGCTTTCTTCGCGCGCCCCGACACCTTCGCCCTGGGCGTCTGCAATGGCTGCCAGATGATGAGTGCGCTGCACGAAATGATCCCCGGCGCCGACGCCTGGCCGCGCTTCGAGCGCAACCGGGTCGAGCAGTTCGAAGCGCGCCTGTCGATGGTCGAGGTGCCGGCGTCGCCGTCGATCTTCTTTGCCGGCATGGCCGGCAGCCGCCTGCCGGTGGTCGTCTCGCACGGCGAGGGCCGCGCAGTCTTCGCCTCGGCCGCGCAGCAGGCACGCGCGCTGGTCGCCATGCGCTACATCGACCATGCCGGCCAGCCGAGCGAGGTCTACCCGTACAATCCCAACGGTTCGCCGGCCGGGATCACCGGGGTGACCACCGCCGACGGCCGTTTCTCGATCATGATGCCGCACCCCG
>DPSD01000255.1 GCA_003538495.1 Accumulibacter sp. | reverse complement strand
GCGACGAGCAGGAACGACGACAGGCTGGTGAGCTCCCAGAAGATCAGCAGCAGGAGCAGGTTTTCCGAAAGAACGACGCCGAGCATCGCCGCCATGAACAGCAGCAGGATCGAGTAGAAACGCCCGAGACGATCGCTCTTTGGCAGGTACCAGGCCGCGTAGAGCACCACCAGCAGGCCGATGCCAAGAATCAGCAGGCAGAACAGCAGCCCGAGACCGTCGAGACGCAGGTGGAAATCGAGTCCATAGGTGGGCAGCCACGCCAGGTGGGCGAGTTGCGTGTGACCGGCCAGCGCCGCCGGCAGCAGCGGCAGCAGCAAGGCCAGACACGCCGCCATCACCGCCGCGGCAGCCAGAGCCGCGCTGGCTCGCCCGTAGCGCTGCAACAGCAGCGGCAGGGGAAAAGCGGCAAAGGCGGTAGCAGGGATGGCCGCAAGCAGCAGGCTCGAGTTCACAGGCGCCTTGACAGGGAGTGGATGGTCGGGTTCGTGAGGCCGGTGTGCCGGAGGCACGATTATAACGGCCCTGATCGCTTGCGCCCGGCCGCTGCCCGAGGGATGCGGGCGTCGGCGATCCGTCCGCTTGCATCACACCCGGTGGTACGGCGATGCCGTTGGATTTTCCATTCCGGTCTCTCTGCGCTATGCTGCACAGATGACCAACAGGCAACCCGTCAAATTGCTGAACATTCTCGTCGCGCTCGTGGTGGCCTATGCGATCTTCTGCGGGCTCGTCTTCGCCTTTCAGGAGCGGCTGCTCTATTTTCCCTTGACCCTGGCTCCGGATGAGCTTGCCATGCTCGTTCGTGACGGCAATCTTCGGCCGTGGCGCCCCGAGTCACTGCACGCTTACCTGCGACAGCCCGAGGGCCGGTCTGCACGCGCAACCGTCGTCGTGTTCCATGGCAATGCCGGCACCGCGCTGCACCGTGACATGTTCACGGAGGCCCTGGTGCCGCTGGGTTTTCGGGTGATTCTCGCCGAATACCCCGGCTACGCGGGCAAGCCCGGAAGCCTCGGCGAGGCCAGTCTGGTGGCTGACGCCGTGGCGACGCTGCGGGCGGCTCGCGAGGACTTTCCCGGTCCGCTCATCGGATGGGGAGAATCGCTGGGTGCCGGCGTTCTCGGTGCAGCACTGGCGGGAAATCCCGGCCTGGTCGACGGGATCGTGTTGATGACCCCGTGGGATTCGCTCGCTGACGTCGCAAGTCACCACTATCCCTACTTGCCGGTTCGCTGGATGCTGCGTGATCGTTACGATACGGTCGCGAATCTGCAGGATTTTCCCGGTCCTGCCGCCGTTCTTCTGGCCACAGAAGACCAGGTGATTCCGGCACGCTTCGGACACCGGCTGTTCGATGCCTTGTCCGGTCGCAAGATCCTGCACATCTTTCCTGGCGCTGACCACAATTCGTGGCCATTCGACCCATCGCAGCGATGGTGGGGCGAGGTGATGCGCGCAGTGTCTCCCGGAGCCGGCCGGTCAGGCGATTGAAGCGCCCGTAACCGTCATGACCGTTGGCAAGCACAGTCCTTGGCTATCTGCCGAAGCGATGGCGGCCAGAATTGCCGTCAACAGATGCCAGGCATGCCCCACCGAAGCGATCTCGACACGCTCTCCCGGTGCGTGCGCGCCGCGTATCGTGGGCCCGAACGAAACGATGTCCAGGTCCGGGTAGCTGGCGGCGAGAATGCCGCACTCGAGGCCGGCGTGGATGACCTGCAGCGTCGATTCGCTGGCGAACTCCCGCCTGTACACCGACTGGCAGAGCGCCAGCAGCGGCGAAGCAGGATTCGGCGCCCAGCCCGGATAGTGGCCAGACTTCTCGGCGGCGATGCCGGACAAGGCAAAGAGACTGGCAATCTCGTCGGCCAGCGCGGTGCTGCCGCTCTCGATGAGTGAGCGGACCAGGAAATTGCACGCGCCGCCGTCGGGGCTGAGCGCTGCCATGCCGAGGTTGTTCGATGTCTCGACCACGCCGGGAATTCTCCGGCTCATGCGCCGTACGCCATGCGGCGCGGCATGCAGCGACGCCAGCCAGACTGCCTGATCGTCAGCGGACATGACTCGTTCGGCAGTGGCAGCAGCGAAACGGATGCGCACACCCGGATCGACATCGAGCAGTTCCTGGCGCAGCACCGACTCCCACGAAGCCAGACTGGCGGCAAGGGCATCGGCCTGTTGAACGGGCAAGGCCACGATCGCCGAAGCCTCCCTGGGCAGGGCATTGCGGGCAGTGCTGCCGGTCAGCGCCGCGACGCAGAGCGGCAAACGACTCTCCAGATCACGCAGGACGCGCACCAGAAGCTTGATGGCGTTTCCCCGCTCGGCGTGGATATCGACGCCGGAATGACCACCGCGCAGCCCGTGCAGCTCGATCCGCCAGCATGTGCATTCGGGCGGCAGCGGTTCTGCCTGCCCATCCCTGCGCACATTGACGTCGAGCCCGCCCGCGCAGCCAAGGTAAAACTCGCCCCATTCCTCGGTATCGAGGTTGAGCATCAGGCGGCCCTGCAGTACGCCGCCGGCCAGACCGCGCGCGCCGCTCATGCCGGCTTCCTCGTCGACGGTCAACAAGGCTTCGAGTGGCCCATGGACCAGATCCTTGGCCTCCAGAACGGCAAGGATCAGCGCCACCCCGATCCCGTTGTCGGCGCCAAGGGTAGTGTCCTCAGCGATCAGCCAGCCATCGCGAACAACCGCCCGGATCAGATCACGGCAAAAGTCGTGCTCTGACCCTGCGTTCTTCTCGCAGACCATGTCCAGATGCGCCTGCAGAACCACGCCGGGTGCCCCTTCCCTGCCCTGGCTGGCCGCCTTGCGAATCAGGAGATTGCCGGCAGCGTCGACGTGCGCGGCCAGTCCTCGGGCGACCGCCCATTGCCGGATCTCGTCGCGCAATGGCCCCTCCTCTTTCGAGCGGCGAGGAATGCGGCAAAGCATGGCGAAATGACCCCAGACGGCTGTGGGTTGCAGGTTGGCAAAGACGGGGGCGACGGCGGCTGATTTCATGGTCTGAGCGGCAGGGTGCGGGTTCCGGAGAGATTCGACGAGGGATTCCGAAACAGGATACGCAATCGTCGGTCACTCTGCCAGCAGGCTGCTGGTGGTAATCCTGTAATCCTGCTTGTTCCTTGCCGCCTCCCCTTCCCAGCGGTTACAATCCCGGCCTCGCTTCGCCAAGCGAATAAGACCTTCATCCATCAGGCGTTGGCTCTATCAAACCGGGGCTGCGCCGTTTTCCAGAAAGAGAGTTTGACATGGCGATCCATGTGGCACAAAAAGCGCAAATCATGACCG
>DPSD01000668.1:4168-4545 GCA_003538495.1 Accumulibacter sp. | reverse complement strand
AGTTCTCCTTGTGGGACGACCTTTCGATCGGCGAGAACCTCGATTTCGTGGCGCGCATGTTCGGCATGCGCGAGCGCCAAAAGGCCGTCGATCGATCCCTCGATGAACTCGGCCTGAGCGGCCGGCGCCAGCAGTTGGCCGGCACCCTCTCGGGCGGCTGGAAGCAGCGCCTGGCGCTCGCCGCGTGTCTGCTCCATCAACCCCGGCTGCTGCTTCTCGACGAGCCGACCGCTGGCGTCGATCCCAAGGCACGGCGCGATTTCTGGGAGGAAATCCATCGCCTTTCCACCGCCGGGATCACCATCCTGGTGTCCACTCACTACATGGACGAAGCCGAACGCTGCCACCGTCTGGCCTACATCGCCTACGGCAGCCTG
>DPSD01000668.1:0-3914 GCA_003538495.1 Accumulibacter sp. | reverse complement strand
CTACATCGCCTACGGCAGCCTGTTGGCCACCGGCACAGCCAGCGAGGTCGTCGCCAGTTGCCGTCTGAACACCTGGGAAATCAGTGGCGAAGGGATCCACGGCCTGGCCGAAGACCTGCGCGGCATGGCAGGTGTCGACCAGGTGGCAAGCTTCGGCGCGACGCTGCACGTCAGCGGCCAGGACGGAGCCCGCCTGCAGGCGAGCCTGCAGACGCTCTCGCAGGTCAGCGATGTGCGCATCGTCGCCGTGGCGCCGTCGCTCGAAGACGCTTTCATCCACCTCATGCAGCATGCCCAGGACCCCTTCGCCGGCTGAGCGCATGGAACATTTCTCCCGCTTCTCTTTTTCCCGCTGGGTCGGCATCCTGCTCAAGGAATTCATCCAGTTGAAGCGCGACCGGCTGACCTTCGGGATGATCGTCGGCATCCCGATCATCCAGCTCCTGCTCTTCGGATTCGCGATCAATTCCGACCCGAAACACCTGCCCACCGCCGTGGTCATGGCCGACCCCGGCCCTTTCGCACGCGCCTACGTCGCCGCCATGGCCAACAGCGACTATTTCCGGATCGTCGGCCAGGTCGACGAGCATCAGGCCAGCGAACTCCTCGACCGCAGCAAGGTGCAGTTCGTCGTCACCTTCCCGCCCGGTTTCCATCGCGATCTGGTGCGCGGCAGGAGTCCGACGCTGCTGGTCGAAGCCGACGCCACCGACCCGATGGCCACCGGCGGCGCCATCTCGGTGCTCAAGAGTCTCGGCATCGAGGTCTTCGCCCCCGACCTGCCGGGGCTGCAACGCGTGCCGCCGCCGCCGGTCGAACTGCGCATCCATCGCCGCTACAACCCCGAGGGGATCACTGCCTACAATGTCGTGCCGGGGCTGCTCGGCGTCATCCTGACCATGACCATGGTCTTGATGACCGGTCTGGCGATGACCCGCGAGCGCGAACGCGGTACCTTCGAGAACCTCCTCGCGACGCCGGCCACACCCCTCGAAGTGATGACCGGCAAGATCGTTCCGTACATCCTGATCGGTCTGCTGCAGGTGACGCTGGTCCTGCTTGCCGCGCGCTGGCTCTTCGACGTACCGATGCACGGCAGCCTGTTGCTGCTCTACGCAGTGGTGCTGCTGTTCATCTGCGCCAACCTGACGCTCGGCATCACCTTCAGCTCGATTGCCCGCAACCAGTTGCAGGCAATGCAGATGACCTTCTTTTTCTTCCTGCCATCGATGCTGCTCTCGGGCTTCATGTTTCCATTCCGCGGCATGCCGGAATGGGCGCAGGTGATCGGCAACGTCCTGCCGCTGACGCATTTCCTGCTCCTGGTGCGCGGCATCCTGCTCAAGGGCAACGGCGTCGACATGCTCTGGGAGCAGGTCTGGCCGATCCTCGCCTTCATCGTGGTGGTCCTTGGCGTCGGGCTGAAGACCTTTCGCAGAACGCTGGACTGAGGCCCATGCGCAAAGGGCATGCGAACACGCCTTGCTTCTTGCTCCTTATTGATGGGGACAGGAATTCACCATGGTTCGTAAAGCAGGTGTCGGAATTTTTTACAGCACCTGCCGGCGGCCACTTAATCCTATCTGATTTAAATGGATAACAGTTTTTGGCATGGATTATGCTTGGAACAATATGGGCACGACTATTCTTGCGGTTCGGCCCGAATCGCTTCCCGTAACTACTCCTTCCGGAGGATAGAAATGAACACAGCAATCAAGAATCGTCTGTTGGCCTTGTTTCTGGCAACTGGTGTACTCACCGTGTCTCAGATCCCATCCGCCTTTGCTGCCGGTCCCTACCTGGGTGGTCCGTCC
Organism: Accumulibacter sp.; assembly: GCA_003538495.1. Next base: position 2,100 of record DPSD01000668.1, on the reverse strand, counting down.
ATCATCGGCCGCCACGAACCGGCAGTGTTCAATGGTGGCAATTACGCACCCAATTCTGTCGTGCGGATGGTCGTCGCCTATCCCGATAATACCCAGCACAGCCAAGTTCTTCTCGTAGGCAATGATGGTACCTTGAAATACGAGGTTCCCCTTGCTGTCGCCGGCAATTACACCCTGACCGTCCAGGATGAGAAGGGCAAGGTTCTCAAGTCGGTGATCTTCGCGGTGACCCAATAGGGATGGGTCGGCGAACCCCCTCACTTTCGAACAACCAAACTCATGAACGAGGACAGCCAAGACATGAGTGAAGATACGATAGCCAAAAAACGGCCGAGCTTGCGTGATGCCACTGTTCCCTTATTCGTCGCTGCCTGCATGGCAGGAAGTGGCCCATCCTCCGGAATGCCCCCCCAGCCTGCCGAGACATCGCTTCAGGAGTTTGTGTTCACCTCCCTTCGCCACGGCACGATGCAGATTTACAGCATGCGCGGTGATGGTACCGCCGAGCGGCGCCTGACCCAGACGAGCAGCACCGAACTGCAGCCTGTCTGGTCCCCCGACGGCAGCAAGCTTGCCTATACTTCTTACCGCAGTGGTCAGGGCGATATCTATGTGATGAACGCCGACGGTAGCGGGCAGATGCGCCTGACCAGCATGCCCGGTCTCGAGCAGCATCCCCGCTGGTCACCGGATGGCAGCAAGATCGCCTTCATGGCCGACCGCAATGGTCCCAGCGGCATCTTCGTCATGGCCGCCGACGGTAGTGGCCAGCGGGCACTGACTCCCGCCGACATGGATGCAGCCGACCCGGCCTGGTCGCCGGACGGCAAACGCATCGCGTTCATCCATGCCCAGGGCAAATCGGCCAAAATCATGATCGTGGATCTGGATAGCGGCGCAATCAGTCCTCTCACCCGGGACGGCAAAAATGAACGCAATCCGCTCTGGTCTCCCGATGGCAAGCAGGTGATGTATCTGCTTCCCGGCGGACGTACCGAAGGCGTAAACATTCAACTGGCCAGCGTCGACAGCGGCAATGTCGTGGCGCTGACCAGGAACCAGTTTCTCAACAGTCAGGCCAGTTTCTCGCCAGATGGTAGCCGCATCGTGTACCTGAGCAATGCCGATACCCAGGGTGGACCAATGAACCTGCATATCATCAACCGGGACGGGACCGGCGCCACCAATCTGACCCGTTCTGACGTGCAGGATCTCGCGCCGAGCTGGTCCGGGGATGGCCGTCATATCTACTTCATGAGCTTTCGTGACTGGCCTGGCCAGATCTACCGGATCAATCCGGACGGCACCGGTCAGCAACGCCTGACGGCCACTCAAGCCCAGGAGAGCTATCCGGTCGCACGTCCGAGTGCCAGGTATCAGGCCTCGGTCGGGCAAGCACGGTAACCCAAGAACGCTTACAAGGGGATCAACATGAAAAATCGTACCAGCAATTGCAGCATGTCCAATCTGACCCTGACTCGCCTGGCTGCAGCCCTCGCCGCATCGTGCTGGGTGCCGATCGCGCTGGCTGGCACCACCGTCTATACGCTCGACGCGCAATTCGACCAGGGTGTGCTTTCGGGGGTCAACCACGACACACCGAACAACGACCAGTTGCAGCTCAGTTCCGTCGGTACCACCTTCCCGGTCCTGTGGGTCGCCAACGCCGGCGAGGACACCCTGTCCAAGATCGATACGACAACGGGCAAAGAACTGGCTCGCTACCGAACCTTCTTCGGCAGCGGCCCATTCGCCAATCACACCGCCTTCAGTGGTCCGGCACCGTCCCGTTCGGCGGTGGACATCAACGGCAACGCCTACATCCTCAACCGGCATTTCGATGGCGGCAGACCCTCGCTGATGAAGGTGCTGGCCGAGGGCTTCATTGACCGCAACGCCAACACCACGGCCGAAACCTCCACGGATGGTGACATCAGCGGCAGTATCAGTTCCAGCGAAACCAAGGATGTCGTCGATGACAACAGCAACGGGCACTTCGACTGTGCCATCCCGCCGGGCACTTGCGAGAGCCGCGACGAGAGGGTGGCGTGGGTGACGACTTTCCCCGCCGCAGAAGCCGGCCAACTGGGGCGGGGGGGC
>DPSD01000143.1 GCA_003538495.1 Accumulibacter sp. | reverse complement strand
CACCGACAACGTCGCGCTGCTGCCGATGCTGGCCGGCGTACCCAATCCTCAGGCGCGCGCGATTGCACTGGAGATGCTCACCGCGCTCGACGTGCAGCACCGTGCGCAGGCGCGCATCGCCGAACTCTCGGGCGGCGAACAGCAGCGCGTGGCGATCGCGCGGGCACTTGCCAACAAGCCGCCGATCATCCTCGCCGACGAACCGACCGCGCCGCTCGACAGCGAACGCGCGCTCACCGTGGTGAAGATCCTCAACCGCCTGGCGCAGGAATTCCAGACCGCGATCATCGTCGTCACGCACGACGAAAAAATCATCCCGACCTTCAAACGCATTTACCATATCCGCGACGGCAAGACTTACGAAGAAGCGGGCGAAGGACGCGCGATATGAAACTGACCTTTCTTGGCGCAGCGCGCGAAGTGACGGGCTCCAGCTATCTGCTGGAAGCCGACGGCGTGCGCTTCCTGGTCGATTGCGGCATGTTCCAGGGCGGGCGCGAAGCGCGCGACAAGAATCGCCGTGCCTTCAGCTTCGATCCCCGAACGATCGATTTCGTCATCCTGACGCACGCCCACATCGATCACTCCGGGCTGCTGCCGCGCCTGGTCGCGCTCGGTTTCAAAGGCCGCATTCACACAACGCGTGCGACTTGCGACCTGTTGGCGGTGATGCTGCCCGACTCGGCGCATATCCAGGAAAAGGAAGCGGAATACCAGAACCTCCATCGTTTCCGCCAGGGGATGGCCAGGCGCGACGCGGCACGCGGTTCGTACCCGCGCGACACGGCACCGCTGTATACCGTGGCGCAGGCGCAGGCCTCGCTCAAGCAGCTCAATCCGGTCGACTACGATCTGGAAATTGCCCCGCATCCACTGGTGCGCTGCACCTTCCGCGACGCCGGCCATATTCTCGGTTCGGCGATCGTCGAAGTCTGGGTGGGCGAAGGACCGCGGCGCCGCAAAATCGTGTTTTCCGGCGATCTGGGCCAGCCTGCACGGCCCTTGCTGCGCGACCCGACGCCGATCTTCGACGCCGACTACCTGCTGGTCGAGTCGACCTACGGCAACCGCGACCACAAGAGCATGGAAGCGACGCAGGATGAACTGGTGACGGCGATCAACGACACCATCGAGCGAAAAGGCGGCAACGTCATCATTCCCGCCTTTGCAGTGGGCCGCACGCAGGACATGCTCTACTTGCTGGCCGCCCTGACCCGGCAGGCGCGCATTCCCAAACTTTCCGTCTTCGTCGATTCGCCGATGGCCACCGCGGCCACCGAAATCACCTTCAAGCACATGGAACTGCTCGATGCCGAAACCCACGCGTTGATGGGCCGGCATGGCGGCGCACAATATTTCCGCAAGCTCGAATTCGTCGAGGATGTCGAGGAATCGAAGGCGCTCGACCGTGTCACGGGCGGTGCCGTCATCATCTCGGCCAGTGGCATGTGCGAGGCCGGCCGCATCAAATACCACCTGCGCGCCAATCTGGCACGCCGCGAATCGACCATCCTCATCACCGGTTTCCAGGCTGCCGGTACCTTCGGCCGCCGCCTCGTCGATGGCGCCAAGCGCGTGCGCCTGCTGGGCGAGGATATTCCGGTGCGTGCCGATCTCTATACATTGGGCGGGCTGTCGGCGCACGCCGACCGCACCGCCCTGCTCGCCTGGCTGGGCCACTTTCACAGCAAGCCGCGCCAGGTGTTCGTCGTGCATGGCGAGGAGACGGTGGCGAAGGATTTTGCCGCCGACCTGAAGACGCAGTTCGACTGGGATGCGACGGCGCCGGCGCCGGGCCATGGCGTCATTCTCGAATAAGCCCGTGCCGATGAATTTTTCCCGTCTATCATCCGGCCTCCTGTTGCTTGCTTTGCTGGGAGGCGGCCTGGCAGGACCTGCGCGGGCCGCTTCGACGGCCGACTGGGAAGGGTGCAGCGCGATTCCGGCGGATGCCGAACGACTGGCCTGCTACGACCGCGTGTCAGGGCGTTCGCAACTCGAGACGGCCCCCCGGGTCGAGGCCAAACCGGTACCACAGCCTGCCGCAGCGCCCCCGCTGGCGCAGCTGCCGGAACCGAAGCTGCTTTCTGCGCTGTCGCGCCACTGGGAACTGGACGACGAAGCCAAGCAGGGCGCCTTCCTGTTTCAGCCTCATCGGCCCAACTATTTCCTGCCCGTCAAATACAGCAACGCACCCAACGATTCCCCGTTTCGGAATACTTTCGCCCAGCCCGGCCTCGGTCTCGAAAACATCGAGACGGAATTGCAGTTGAGTTTCAAGATCAAGGCCATGCAGGGCGTGTTCGGCCATGATGATGCCGATCTGTGGTTTGGCTACACGGCGACTTCGTTCTGGCAGGCCTACAACCACAGCATTTCCTCGCCGTTTCGCGAGACCAACTACGAACCGGAGGCGATGCTGGTGTACCGCACGAATTACGCGCTTGCTGGTTTCCGTGGACGTTTCATCAATTTCGGCCTGTCACACCAGTCGAACGGGCGCGGCGAAGGTCTGTCGCGCAGCTGGAACCGGGCTTATGCGCAGTTCGGGCTGGAACGCGGCAATCTGGCTTTGCTGGTCCGGCCCTGGATCCGCATCCACGAAAACCGGGGCAGTGACGACAACCCCGATATCGAAGACTACATGGGGCATGGCGATCTGCTGGTGGTCTACAGCAAGGGCCGCAACGCCTATTCGCTCCTGCTGCGCAATAATTTCAAGAGCCCGGACAACCGGGGGG
>DPSD01000586.1 GCA_003538495.1 Accumulibacter sp. | reverse complement strand
ACGGCAAGACAGCCATTCCATGAACCAACGTACGCCACCGGGAGCCACCGCTTTCGCTCTGATGATCCTGCTCTGCGCCACCTGGGGTTTTCAGCAGGTGACCATCAAGATTGCCGGCCAGGGCGTCAGCCCGCTTCTGCAGTCCGGCCTGCGCTCGGCGATCGCCTTGCTGCTGCTGATCCTCTGGGCACGCTGGCAGGGCCTGGCGCTCTCCCAGGCCGACGGCACCCTGCGCGCCGGCCTGCTCGCCGGCTCCCTGTTTGCCCTCGAATTCGCCTTCATCTACCTCGGGCTCTCGTATACCACTGCGTCGCGGATGATCGTCGCTCTCTACACCGCACCCTGCTTCACGGTACTCGGCCTGCATTGCTTCGTTCCGGGAGAAGAGATGCGTCGGCGACACCTCCTGGGTGTCGTCCTTGCTTTCGCCGGCATCGTTCTTGGCTTCGCCGATGCGAGCGGCTCCAGGCCGGACGCCTGGATCGGCGATTTCCTGGGTCTGCTGGCGGCGCTTGGCTGGGCGGCGACGACCGTGCTGATTCGCGCCAGCGGATTGGCGAGGATCAGCGCCACCAAGGTGCTTTTCTATCAGCTCGCGGTGTCGGCCGCCTGTTTGCTGCCGCTCTCCCTGTTGATCGGCGAGACCGGGATCACCCACCTGAGCGCGCCGGTTCTCCTCGCTCTAGCCTACCAGGGCGTGATCGTCGCTTTCGCCAGTTATCTCGTCTGGTTCTGGCTGCTGACCCGCTACATCACCACAAGACTGTCGGTGTTCTCCTTCCTGACCCCGCTGTTTGGCGTCTCCTTCGGTGTTCTCCTGCTCGGCGACCGCCTGACGACGAGCTTCGCCGCCGCAGCGGCCTGTGTCAGCGCCGGCATCGTGCTGGTCAATCTGCCGGCCCGGCGGCAGGCAGCGCGCAAGAAAGATTCGGCATGAGCACGATCTGGCGGCGCCACCGTCTCGCTGCACGTTTGACCACGCCTGATGGGAAACCTATACTCCCGCCGGTAGCGTCGAATTGCCTCTCCTGTTCCTTTCCTTGCTCCGGACCCTTGCTGCCCGGAGTGGGCGGTCGACTTCCGGCCAGCCATGAAAATTCATCAACTCCCGATCAATGAAGCCCTCGCCAGTGTGCGCAGTACGCCGCAGGGACTGGCGTCGGCCGACGCGACGGCGCGGCTGCTGGAATACGGCGCCAACCGGGTCGAGCCGCTGGCACGGGAACACTGGGCGCTACGCCTGCTGAAGGAGTTCACCCACCTCTTTTCGGTGATCCTGTGGGTAGCCGCGGCGCTTGCCTTTCTGGCCGACTGGTACGACCCGGGCCAGGGAATGGCCCGGGTCGGGGTGGCAGTGATCGTCGTGATCCTGCTCTCCGGCCTGTTCTCCTTCTGGCAGGAAGCGCGCGTCGAGCGTACCCTCGCCGCCTTGCAGGGCCTGTTGCCCAGCCAGATCGAACTGCTCCGCGACGGAGCCGTGCTGACGGTAGCCGCCGAAGCACTGGTGCCAGGCGACGTGATCCTCCTCGCCCAGGGTGACAATGTGCCGGCGGATTGCCGGTTGATCGAAGCCTTCGGGCTGCGCATCAACCGCGCCACGGTGACCGGTGAATCCCTTCCACGTAGCTGCGACGCGGCTCCCTGCAGCGAAGAGCAGTCTTTCGACGCACGCAATATCCTCCTCGCCGGGACCTCGGTGGTGGCGGGACAGGGACGAGCGGTGGTCTTTGCCACCGGCGCGCATACCGAATTCGGGCGCATTGCCCACCTCACCCAGTCTGGCGGCAGCGAGGACTCGCCGCTGCGCCGGGAAATCGCCCACCTGAGCCGGCGCATCGCCTATCTGGCTCTGGGCATCGGCACCTTCTTCTTCGTTCTCGGCAGCGTGGTCGGGGTGCCTTTCTGGCGCGACCTGATCCTGACCCTCGGCATCATCGTCGCCCTGGTACCCGAAGGCCTGTTGCCGACCCTCACTCTTTCGCTGGTCCTCGCCGCCCAGCGCATGGCCCACCGCAACGTACTGATCCGCCACCTGCCGTCGGTGGAAACCCTTGGCTCGGTAACGGTGATTTGTACCGACAAGACCGGCACCCTCACCGAGAACCGCATAAGCGTTCTGCCGTTGTGCGAATCCATCGTACTGGCGGGCGGCGTGCAGCCGCTCGACGCCGAGACGCGCAGCACCATCCTGCGTGCCCAGGAAGAAATGGCCGCCGGAGGACTGCGGGTCATCGCCCTGGCCAGCCGCCACCTGCCGCCCGACTGCCCGCGCGACGCAGAGGAACAGGCACTGTCCTTCTGTGGCCTGGCCGGCATTGAAGACCCACCCCGCGCCGACGTGGAAGCCGCGATTGCCACCTGCCACGGCGCAGGCATCCAGGTCATCATGGTCACCGGCGACCACCCCGGTACGGCGATCGCCATCGCCCGGCAGATCGGACTCGTGCGCGGCAAGGAAGTGCAGGTAATCACCGGCGACCAGTTGCGCAAGCTCGCCCCCGCTCAGCTCCAGCTCGCGCTCGATGCATCGGAAATCCTCTTTGCCCGGGTCGCCGCCGACCAGAAAATGCGCATCGTCGACGCCCTCAAGGCCAAGGGCCATATCGTTGCGGTAACCGGCGACGGGGTGAACGATGCCCCTGCCCTGCGCACCGCGCACATCGGCATCGCCAT
>DPSD01000052.1 GCA_003538495.1 Accumulibacter sp. | reverse complement strand
TGAGGCGCCGCTCGCGCCTGGATCGGGCGGAGCAGCGTGAAACGGCCAGCGCGCTTGGCAGCGGGACAGCCGCCCAGGCGTGCTGGGCGGTTGAGCGGGCGGCCCAGCAGGCGTACGAAGACCCCTCGCCACATCCCTGCGGTCGCCCGTCCGCATTCGCCGCCCGCATCCACGCCGCCGTGAGCGATGTAGTGCAGACCGAAAGATCGTTTTCAGCGCAGCAGCTCCGGCGTGGAGGGCCGCAACGCTCAACTGGCCCTGCATCACCATGGCTGCCATCGCCTGAGCGACCGCAAGCTCGCGGCGCTCACCGCCGTGCACCACTACTACATCCGGCGTGCCGACGACCTCGCCCGTCCAAGCCGCCCTATCTGATGCCGCTGGCGGCGTAGCGGGGATGGCCGGAATGATGATCAATGCCTCAAAACCGTACTTTCGTTACTGGGGTAAGGCCAAGCCGCAAGACGGCAGTGGGACGCAGTTTCATCTGTTGCCATATCACTGTCTGGATGTCGCGGCGGTGGGGCTGGAATTCTGTCGCAAGGCGCCCGCATTCTGTCGTCTTCTCGGCCAACGACTGAACTTTAATGATCACGTGGCGCTGCAACGATGGATCGTATTCTGGCTTGCCATCCACGATCTTGGCAAGTTTTCCGAAGCCTTTCAGAGCCAACGGCCAGACTTGTTCAAGGCCATGAGAGGTCGCCCGCCGGACACCAGCAAAGAGTACAAGCTTCGCCATGACAGCCTGGGCATGCAGTTCTGGAGCAAGCCTCTCATGGACTACTTGAAGAAGGAAGGGTGGTTTGGCCCTGAAACCGGATCATACGAGTGCGGACTCAACTACTGGGCACGCGCAGTGACGGGACATCATGGTCAACCGCCGCAAGAGGGTGGTTCATGGAAAGCCAATTTTCATTGGCAAGATGATCCGGAGGCAATCCTCGAATTCATAACAGACATCAGAGCCCTGATCTTTGAGGATCGGGAGGCGACCATTCCCAGCATGCTCGACCTGGAAGCCTTTGAGTGGGCGAGTCAGGAGCTGTCATGGTGGATGGCGGGATTGGCTGTTCTCGCGGACTGGCTGGGCTCCAATACGGACTACTTTGCGTATCGTGCTGACACGGAAAATCCGCTGCCACTGCGGGAGTATTGGGAGCACGCCAGGCGGCAAGCTGTCGTTGCGCTTGATCATTCCGGCGTGATGCCTCTGAATGTCGGGCGCGAATTAGGGTTCGACGCGCTTTTCCCCAGCATCATCACGCCATCTCCACTGCAGGCCTGGGCTGCAACGGCGGAGCTTTCGCAAGGCCCACAGATTTATCTGCTGGAGGATGTGACCGGCGCGGGCAAGACCGAAGCGGCTGTTTTGCTTGCACATCGTCTGATGGCGGCAGGGCAGGCAGATGGCTTTTTCATCGGCCTGCCGACCATGGCCACGGCTAATGCGATGTACGGCCGCATTGCGCAAGTCTATGCACGCCTGTTTGAAGAGAACGCCAGTCTTGTGCTGGCGCACGGTCAGCGCAATCTGGTGGAGGCGTTCGCGGAATCCGTCATCCCTGCCGGCCCAGTTGATGCAGACAACCAGCAGTTGGACGAGACGGCGAGCGCCCGTTGTAGTGCCTGGCTGGCCGACCACAACAAACGTGCGCTGATGGCTCCAGCAGGCGTCGGCACGCTCGATCAGGCATTACTGGCCGTTCTGCACAGCAGGCATCAGTCGCTGCGCCTGCTCGGATTGTTCCGCAAGGTGCTGGTAGTGGACGAGGTGCATGCCTGCGACGCGTACATGCAGGGCATCCTCGAGAACCTGCTGATCTTTCATGCGCGTGCCGGTGGAAGCGCCATCCTGTTGTCGGCAACGCTGCCCCAACGCATGAAAAAAGCACTGTTACGGGCGTTTGCGCGCGGATGTGGATGTCAAAGAGAATTGTCAATGATGGCGGGTCAGACCGACTACCCGCTGGTGACTTCCTGGCATAGCGATCGGCCCGATCGTCCCGCCGAGACTCCCATCGCCACACGCGACGATGTACAGCGCACGGTCGCCGTCGACTATCTCAGTGATGAGGCGCAAGTCATTGCAGCCATCGAGACAGCGCTTGCTGCCGGCAAATGTGTTTGCTGGATTCGCAATACGGTAGCCGATGCCTTGGAAGCCTGTGCACTCTTTCGGGGCAAATTGCCTGCCGACAAGCTCACCCTTTTTCACGCCCGCTTCGCTTTGCGCGACCGCCTGCACACCGAACGCAAAGTGTTGACGTTATTCGGTAAGCGCAGCACACCGGCACGGCGGCGGGGCCGGTTGGTCATCGCTACACAAGTCGTCGAGCAAAGCCTGGATGCAGACTGGGATCTCGTCGTCAGTGACCTCGCACCCATTGATCGCCTCATCCAGCGCGCCGGGCGCCTGCAGCGTCATCCACGTGATCAGCAAGGGTGGCGTTTGCAAGACCCTGCCGCACGCGACCAGCGCGGCGAACCCCGTTTGTGCGTATTCGGACCAGTGTGGACGGATGTGCCTAAGGCTGACTGGTTCAAATCCGCCTTCAGGAAAGCGGCCAACGTCTATTCCCACCACGGCCAGCTCTGGCTGACCGCGAAGGCGCTGCAAAGCGGCGGGTTTGCCATGCCTGGCGGTGCCCGCAGTCTGATCGAGGGTGTATTCGGTAGCGATACGGAGATTCCGGCAATGTTGCAGCAGAACGCAAACCAAGCAGTAGGCAACGCTTTCGCTGCAGCCGGGCAGGCCCAACTGAATACGGTAAAACTCGATCTGGGATATGAACGTGGTGGCTTCGACTGGTGGAGCGAAGCCAAGACGCCGTCGCGTTTGGGCGAGGCGAGCGTGAACGTCGTGTTGGCGCGTTGGGAGACTGGCCAACTGGTGCCATGGTGTGCGCACGCGAATCTGCGGCATGCCTGGGCTTACAGCACGGTTCGCGTCGCCGAGCGACTGATCGCCAAGGCGGCAGAGCCCAAGGACCCCGAACGGCAGGCAGCCCTGGAGCAGGCACTGCTGACATTGCCGGGGAGGGGCCAGTGGGCAGTTCTGCTGCCCCTGGAGTTGATCAATGACGCATGGACCGGAGAGGCCTGGAGCAAGAAATCCGGCCAAGAGGCATTCGTACTTCGACGCTGGCAATACCAGAGCGAAAGCGGGCTGCTTGGGTTGGAAGCACCGGACGAGGACTCGTCCGGTGCCACCCCGCGATAGCGAGGAACATTGCCCGGCATAGGGCTGGCGAACCGACCTGGTACGGTTCATCCCCATCGGAATGAGGAACACGGCGATAAGTGTCTCACAAAAACAGGAAAGAAATATGTTAAGCGAACCAACATGATACTTTGTAAAATTTGCATCGCTCCACATTTCCTGCTAGACTTTGCTGATCTTTGCTGGTATTCCTCCAAAATCGCCCGGCTACCCAATTTCGCACGAAGGGATGCATATGGTTTCACTATTGTCTGAACCCTGGATGCCCGTGCGGTGCCGTGACGGCAGCCGAGTGTGGATTGCCCCGGATCGCTTATCCGATCCTGACCTTCTGGCATTCGATGCTGACCGGCCCGATTTCAACGGTGCGCTGGCGCAGTTTGCTGTGGGTCTGTTGCAGAGCAGCACCCCCATGAATAGCGAGACGGCATGGGGTAAATGGTTTGCAGAGCCGCCGCCGGCGAACGTTCTGAGCGAATGGTTTGCGCCCCTCGCCCCGGCTTTCGAACTGGATGCTGAGGGGGCTCGCTTTATGCAGGACTTCAGCCTGACCGCTGAAGAAGGGGTATCCAATGAGATCGGTACGTTGCTCATCGAAACGCCTGGTGAAAACGCGCTCAAGAACAATAGCGA
>DPSD01000521.1 GCA_003538495.1 Accumulibacter sp. | reverse complement strand
AATATTCGTAGAGATCACCTAAGGTGTGTCTTCACAACGGCGACACCAAGGCCGAGTACTCGGGCTTCGAGGGCAATTTCTACGTGTCCGCGCGCAACGCGACCCGCCCCCTGATCATCGATCGCGACAAGGCACCGCTCTCCGAACAGGACGGTCGGCCCTATGCCGGGTGCTATGTCAATGCGAGCCTCGACGTGTGGGCGCAGGACAACAACTACGGCAAGCGCGTCAATGCGAGCCTGGGCGGCGTGCAGTTTCTCCGGGATGGCGATGCGTTTGCCGGCGGCGGGGCGGCCAGCACTGACGAGTTCGACGACATCGCTGACGGCGCCATGGCCGAAGGCTTGGTGTGACCCCGCGCGCCGGCCTGCGGGCCGAGCGCTTCGGCGCGGGCGCCGGCCGTGCCAGCTCGCTATAACCTCACACCGCACCAGACTATGAGCCTGCTTTTCTGCGACCTGGAAACCTTCAGCGACGTGCCGATCGCCCACGGCACGCACAAGTACGCTGCACGCGCCGAGGTACTGCTGTGGTCTTGGGCGATCGACGACGGCCCGGTGCATTGCTGGGACGTGACCGAAACCCCGGTAGCGCCCAGCGAACTGCGGGTGGCGCTGCATTCGCCGGAGGTCATGACGGTCTGGCACAACGGCGGCAACTTCGACCGTGTGGTGCTCGGCCATGCGCTGCCCGCGCTCTGCCCGCCTATCGAGCGCATCCACGATACGATGGTCATGGCGCTGACGCACGGCCTGCCCGGAGCGCTCGACACTCTGGGCAACCTCCTCGGTATTCCGCAGGAGCAACGGAAGGACAAGCGCGGACGCGATCTCATCAACCTGTTTTGCAAGCCCCGACCGGCCAGCAGCGCGCTGCGCCGCGCGACACGCATGACCCACCCCACGCAATGGGCCGAGTTCATCGCCTACGCCGAAGCCGACGTGCTCGCCATGCGCGCGATCTACCGGAAGCTCCCGAGTTGGAACTACCGCGACCGCGAACTGGCGCTTTGGCATCTCGACCAGCAGATCAATGCCCGTGGCGTGGCGGTCGATCTCGACCTCGTGCAGGCGGCCATCCGGGCCACGACGCGTGCCCAGACCCGTCTGGCCGTACAAACGCAGGATCTCACGCAGGGTGCGGTGCAGGCTGCTACTCAGCGCGACAAGCTGCTGGCCCACATCCTCGCTGAGTACGGCATCGGCCTGCCCGATCTGCAGGCCAGCACGCTGGAGCGCCGCATCGAGGATCCGGACGTGCCCTCCGCTCTGCGCGAGCTGTTGGCGATCCGGCTGCAGGCCAGCAAGAGCAGCGCCGCGAAATACCTGCGCGTGCTGCAGGGGGCCAGCAGCGACGGCCGCTTGCGCGGGCTGCTGCAGTTCTGCGGTGCCAGCCGCACCGGACGGTGGGCCGGGCGCCTGTTCCAGCCGCACAACCTGCCGCGCCCGGCGCACCCGCAGAAAGTCATCGACCTGGGCATCGAGGCCATGAAGGCGGATGCCGAGGATCTGATCTTCGACGACGTGATGATGCTCTCCAGTTCCGCGATCCGCAGTGTGATCGTCGCTCCCGAAGGCAGGAAGCTGGTCGTGGCTGACCTCGCCAACATCGAAGGCCGCATGCTCGCCTGGTTGGCCGACGAGGAGTGGAAGCTCCAAGCCTTTCGCGATTTCGACACGATCACCGGCTGGACGACCAATAAGCAGGGCGAGCCGGAGGCGATCCGCAAAGGCCCCGACCTCTACGCCCTGGCCTACGCCAAGTCCTTCGGCATCACGGCCGACGAGGTGATGGACAACAAGGAGAACGGCGACGGTTCGATGCGTCAGGTTGGCAAGGTGCAGGAACTGGCGCTCGGCTTTGCTGGTGGCGTCGGCGCCTTCATCACCTTCTCGCTGGTCTACCACATCGACCTCGACGCCATGGCCGAGGCCGCCATTGGCAGGATTTCTCACGACACCCAGCGTGAAGCACTGGAGGCCTGGGCATGGGCCGAGAAGAAAGGCCGCACCTTCGGCTTGGCGCAGCGCACCTATGTCGTGTGCGACGCGTTCAAGCGGCTGTGGCGTGAGGCCCACCCTCACGTGGTGAACTTCTGGGCGGCGATCGAGGACTGCGCCCGGCGCGCCATCCTCTTGCCCGGCGTCACCTTCCCCTGTGGCAAGTTGAAGCTGCGCCGGGATGGTGCTTGGTTGCGCATCGCGCTGCCGAGCGGGCGTTGCCTCTGCTACCCAAGCCCGCAGGTCGATGCACAGGGCAAGATCAGCTACATGGGCGTTCACCAGTACACCCGCAAGTGGCAGCGCCTCAAGACCTACGGCGGCAAGCTGACCGAGAACGTGACACAGGCAGCCAGTCGCGATGTGCTCGCCGATAGCATGCCGGCCATCGAGGGCGCCGGCTACGAAATCGTGCTGACCGTCCATGACGAGATTCTCAGTGAGGCGCCCGACACGCCAGAGTTCAACGCCGACCACCTAGCCGGTCTGATGGCCACGGCGCCGAGTTGGGCGACGGGCTTACCCCTCGCGGCGGCCGGCTTCGAATCGTATCGATACCGAAAGAACTGAGATGGACGTCCTTCCTGACACCTCCATCCTTGTCGCCCACCCGGCAGGCCGTCCATGATCCGCGCGATGCGTGAGTCCGACATCGAGGACTACCTGGTGCGCCGGGCCAAGGCCCTCAGTGGCGAAGTGCGCAAGGTGAAATGGATTGGCCGCCGTGGTGCGCCAGATCGTGTGGTGATGCTCCCGGGCAGCCGGTTGTATTGGGTCGAACTCAAGCGCCCCGGCGAGCAGGCCGAGCCGCATCAGGCCCGCGAGCACACCCGGATGCGCCGCCTGGGGCAGCAGGTGTTCGTCGTGGACTCTCTCGATGCAATCAATTTACTACTGCGATGATCTTCTCTCCGCGCGACTACCAGGGCGCCATCGTTCGCCACATCATCGAGAATCCGCGCTGCGCCCTCTGGGCGGGGATGGGCACCGGCAAGACGGCTTCGACGTTGACGGCGCTGGAGTACCTGGATCTCATCGAGGTCGTCTATCCGGCTCTGGTCATCGCCCCGCTGCGCGTTGCCGAGTCGGTCTGGCCGGACGAGGTCGGCAAGTGGGATCACCTGCAGCACCTGCGTGTCTCGCCGATCGTCCGCAATGTTCAGGAGCGCATTCAAGCACTGCGAGAGCCGGCCGAAATCTACACCATCAACTACGAGAACCTGCCCTGGTTGGTCGAGCATCTGGGCGAGGACTGGCGCTTCCCCACGGTCGTCGCCGACGAGAGCACCAAGCTCAAGGGCTTTCGCCTGCGACAAGGCACACAGCGTGCGCGGGCGTTGGGCAGCGTGGCGCACGCCAAGGTCGAGCGCTTCATCGAACTGACCGGCACGCCCGCACCGAACGGGCTGACCGATCTGTGGGGGCAAGCATGGTACCTGGACGCCGGCAGCCGCCTGGGGCGCACGCATTCGGCGTTCATCGATCGCTGGTTCCGCCTGAAATACGACGGCTATGGGCTGGAGCCTCTGCCGCATGCCCAGGGGGAAATCCAGGCGCGCCTGGCGGATCTGTGCCTCACCATCACGGCCGCCGACTACCTTGACTTACCGCCCTTGATCGAGAACGAGATCAAGGTGGAGTTGTCACCGGCGGCGCGCCGGATCTACCGCGCCATGGAAAAAGCGATGTTCGCGCAGATCGACGGACATGCCATCGAGGCCTTCAACGCTGCGGCCAAGACCAACAAATGCCTGCAACTGGCGAACGGCGCCGCCTATGTCGATGATGCTGGAAGCTGGAGGGAAGTGCACGACGCCAAGCTGGCCGCCCTGGAGGACATCGTCGAGGAGGCCGCAGGCGCACCGGTGCTCGTGGCCTACCAGTTCCGTTCCGTGTCCGCGCCGGGGCGAAAGCGGCATCCACGAGCCGACGTAAATCTGGTGTGAGCAAGGCGGGAACTGGGGCCTGGAACGTTTGCTTTGATCGGGCAAAGAGAGAGGCCGCCCGCCGGTGGGCCGAGGCGGTCGGTGTTGTCGACCGAAGAAGGGTTCTGAATCAGGCGTCGTGCCGCTCGCGCCTCCGGGAGGACGAACCTTCGATGACCAGTGTCTCT
>DPSD01000067.1 GCA_003538495.1 Accumulibacter sp. | reverse complement strand
TTGCGCCAGTCCGCCGATGGTCGAAACGCCGGCGATCGCCGGCTTTTTCTGCTCGCCCGGGCGCGTGGTTTTCATGGCTCTCGTGGTGTTTCGTGGATGTTCGTGGATTGAAGATGCGGATCCTGCTCTGCAACGATGATGGCTATTTCGCACCCGGGATCGAGCACCTGGCGCGTGCGCTGGCGGAACTCGCGGAGATCACCGTGGTTGCTCCCGAACGTGATCGCAGCGGCGCGAGCAATTCTCTGACGCTCGACCGACCGCTGTCGCTCAAGCGCGCCGCCAACGGCTTCTATCACGTCAACGGGACGCCGACCGACTGTGTTCATCTGGCCGTCACCGGGATGCTCGATGGCCTGCCGGACATGGTCGTTTCGGGAATCAATATCGGCGCCAACATGGGTGACGACACGATCTATTCCGGGACCGTCGCAGCGGCGACCGAGGGCTTCCTGCTGGGCGTCCCGTCGATGGCCATTTCGCTGTGCAGCAAGACCGGCGAGTACTTCGAGAGCGCCGCGCGGGTCGCCTGCGAACTGGTCGCAGTCCTCGAAAAGCAGTCGCTGCGTGAACCGGTGCTGCTCAACGTCAACGTCCCGGACGTTCCCTGGGAGCATCTGCGCGGCACCGTCGTCACCCGCCTCGGCAAGCGCCACAAGGCGGAGCCGGTCGTTCGCACCTTGTCGCCGCGCCAGGAAACCGTCTTCTGGGTCGGCGCCGCCGGCGAGGCGCAGGACGCGGGCGAGGGTACCGATTTCCACGCCGTGCATAACCATCAGGTGTCGGTGACGCCGCTGCAGGTGGATTTGACGCACAACGCCCAGCTGGCGCTGGTGCGCGGCTGGCTGGACCAATGAATCGCGTGGTCTCGGGATTCGGGATGACTTCGCAGCGGACGCGCTCGCGCATGATCGAGCGCTTGCGCGAACAGGGGATAGCGGACGAGGACGTTCTGGCGGCGATCGCCGCCGTGCCCCGGCATGTATTCGTCGAAGAGGCTCTGGCCTCGCGGGCCTATGAAGACACGGCCTTGCCGCTGGGTTTCTCGCAGACGATCTCGCAGCCCTATGTCGTCGCCAGGATGATCGAGGCCTTGTGCGCCGACGACCGCCCACTTGGCAAGACCCTTGAGGTCGGCGCCGGTTGCGGCTACCAGGCCGCTGTTCTGGCGCAACTCACCGACGAAGTCTACGCGGTCGAACGTATCGCGCCGTTGCTGGCCAAGGCCAAGCTCAACCTGCGCGCGATCAAGCAGCTCAAGGTGCGCCTGAAACACGCCGATGGCCGACTTGGGCTGCCGGAAGCGGCGCCTTTTGATACGATCATCGTGGCCGCGGCCGCCGCTCGCGTTCCGCCGGTGTTGCTGCAGCAGCTGGCACCTGGTGGCAGAATGATTCTGCCCTTGGGGGTGGCGACCCAGTACCTGGCGCTGATCGAAAAACGGGGCGAGGACTGCGTCGAAACCCGTCTCGATGCTGTTCGTTTCGTTCCGCTACTCACTGGAGTCGAATGAAAGATCACGGTTTTCTCGCCACGCACGGGCCGGTAGTGGCTGTTCTGGCTGCACTCGTTCTCACGGCCTGTGCCAGCAAGACGCAGTCGCCGGTCTCCGATCGTGGCTCTGCCCAGAGCCCGGTGGTCGCGAGCAAGGATGTCTACATCGTCAAGAAAGGCGACACTCTGCATTCGATCGCTGCCGACCACGGCGTCGACTTCCGGGATCTGGTGGTGTTGAATACCATCGACAATCCGAATCGAATCCTGGTCGGTCAGTCGCTGCGGATCCGGGCGCCCGGCGCGGTGTCGGGAGCGGCGCCAGTGCCGGCGTCTGGCGCGGGTACGGCGGTGGTGCGGCCGATCGACACCACCTCGGCGGTCGAGCAGCGTGCGCTGAGCAGCGTCGGCGATAGCCTGAAGCGCGATCCAAAGGGTGGCAAGGAGGCGTACTCGGAACAGACCCTGGCCAGGGCGCAAGCGCAGGTGCAGCAAAAGGCCGTCGCGCCGGTTGCCGTGGCGCCTGCCAGGGCCAAGCCCGAGGAAGCGCCGGCGGATACCCCAGCGGAAAATTCGGAGGTGAGCTGGATGTGGCCGGCCAGTGGCCGGGTGGTCGGGACTTTCAGTGAGGGTGGCGCCAAGGGTATCGACATCTCGGGCAAGGCCGGCGAGCCAGTGCTCGCTGCCAGCGGCGGCAAGGTCGTCTATAGCGGCACCGGCCTGCGCGGCTACGGCAAGCTGGTGATCGTCAAGCACAACAACACCTTCCTGACCGCCTACGCGCACAACCAGAGCGTCCTGGTCAAGGAAGGCCAGAACGTGACCAAGGGCCAGAAGATCGCCGAAATGGGCAATACCGACGCCGACCAGGTCAAGCTGCACTTCGAGGTTCGCCGTCAGGGCAAGCCGGTCGATCCGCTCAAGTACCTGCCGCCGCGCTGACCAGCATGTCCGGCGATTACGACTCTGATCCTGATCGCATCGAAGACTTTCTGCGCGAGCCCGGGTTTTCGGTCGACGAACCGCTCGCCGAAGCAGATCCGGAAGACCCTTCGTGCCAGTCTCCCGAGGCGGAACTGCTCAACGACGTGACCCAGCACTACCTGAACGAGATCGGTGCCAAACCGCTGTTCTCGCCGAGCGAGGAGTCGGAGTGGGCACGGCGGGCCAGGGCGGGCGAGTTTCTGGCACGGCAGAAGATGATCGAGCACAACCTGCGGCTGGTGGTCAATATCGCCAAGCACTATCTCAATCGCGGCATCCCACTGCTCGACCTGATCGAAGAGGGAAACCTCGGGCTGATCCACGCGATAGAAAAGTTCGATCCCGAGCGTGGCTTTCGCTTCTCGACCTACGCCACCTGGT
>DPSD01000366.1 GCA_003538495.1 Accumulibacter sp. | reverse complement strand
TTCGCAAAGAGCGCAAGGAATTCCACATCCCCAAGCTCGACCGTGAACGCAGCCTGTACGGCAGCGAGTTCGAAATCCAGCTGCGAAACAAGCTGACCCAGCGGGCCATCGCCAAAGAATGCGCCGACTGGATGCGCCGCAAGGCCCGGTTCAAGAGCAACCGCACCAAGGCGCCGATGCAGCCTTTCGCAGTCGTTCAGGCGCCGATGCAGACCAACGGCACAGACACCGCCTATATGCCCCTGCACGGCTTCACCGCTGTGGACCTCGGCTACCAGCAAGGCAACGCGGTGTCCAACCTCGTCAACAAGATGGACGAGCCCGCCTTCGCCGCCACCTACCTCAGCCTGTTCGACCAGATTTGGATCGACCCCGAGAAGCTGGAGGACGTGACCACGCAGATTTGCGAGCACATCGCCTCGGTGTACCAGGAGAACTCGCCCGAAAGCATCTACTTCCTGATGCTCTACAACATCTTCAACGAGTTCCTGGATGAGATCGACGAGGACGTGCTCCCCAACGACCGCACCGGCTACCAAGACACGCTGATCTGGAAGAAGCTCTTCAACTACCAGCGAGACGCAGCCACCGGCATCATCAACAAGCTGGAAACCTACAGCGGTTGCATCCTGGCCGACAGCGTGGGCCTGGGCAAGACCTTCACGGCGCTGGCCGTGGTCAAGTACTACGAGCTGCGGAACAAGTCTGTCCTGGTGTTATGCCCCAAGAAGTTGGCCGACAACTGGCTCAACTACAACCGCAACCTCAAGACCAACATCTTCGCCAAGGACCGTTTCAACTACGACGTCCTATGCCACACCGACCTCAGCCGCACCAGTGGCGAATCCTTCGGCACGCCGTTGAACCGGATCAACTGGGGCAACTATGACCTCGTGGTCATCGACGAGTCCCACAACTTCCGCAACAACGATGCCTTCAAGGACAAGGAGACGCGCTACCAGAAGCTGATGAACAAGGTCATCAAGGAAGGCGTGAAGACCAAAGTGCTGATGCTGTCAGCCACCCCTGTCAACAACCGCTTTGCCGACCTGCGCAATCAGCTGGCGCTGGCCTACGAGGGTGACTCTGAAATCCTCAGCAAGAAGCTCAAGACGGGCAAGAGCGTCGAAGAAATCTTCCGTGGCGCGCAGACCGCGTTCAACAACTGGGCCAAGCTGCCCCCCGAGGAGCGCACCGCACGCGCCATCCTCGACTCGCTGGACTTCGACTTCTTCGAGCTGCTGGACAGCGTGACCATTGCACGCTCGCGCAAACACATCCAGACCTTCTACGACACCAAGGACATCGGCCAATTCCCCGAGCGCCACAAACCCTTGTCGTATCACAGCCCGCTGACCGCACGCACGGACGTGATGGGCTTCAACGACATCTTTGCCCAGCTGTCCTTGCTGAAGCTGTCGGTGTACGCACCGGTCAGCTACATCCTGCCCAGCCGGCTCAAGAAGTACGAAGAGGCCTACGACACCCAGGTTGCCAACAAGCAGACCTTCAAACAAGCCGACCGCGAGAAGAGCCTCCAGGCCCTGATGACGGTCAACCTGCTTAAGCGGCTGGAAAGCTCGGTCGAATCATTCCGGCTGACTTTGAACGCCTTGCGCCGCAATCACCAAGGCACCCTGGCGAAGATCGCCGCCTTCAACCACTCGGGCGCGTCGGCCAGCGTGGGTGACCTGACCGAAGTCCTGGCGAACCTTGAAGGCGACGACGACGAACTGCCGATCCTTGACGACGACACCGGAGAGATCGGTGGCAAGGTCAAGATCAGCCTGGCCGATATGGACCTGCCCTCGTGGGAGCGCGACCTGAAGGGCGATCTCGAACTCATCGACACCCTGCTGGCCTCGATGAACAAGATCACGCCCGAGGACGACGCCAAGCTCCAACACCTCAAGGCGCATGTGCTGGAGAAGATCACCAACCCGATCAACCCCGGCAACAAGAAGGTGCTGATCTTCACCGCCTTCGCAGACACGGCCGACTATCTCTATGCCAACCTTGCGCCCGTGCTGCAAGAAACCCATGGCTTGCACACCGCCAAGGTGACTGGCAAGGGCGGGCCGAAATCCACACTGAAGAAGGGCTACGACTTCCAGGAGCTGCTGACGCTGTTCTCCCCGCGCTCCAAAGAAAAGGCCGTGGTGCTGCCGGGCGAGCCTGCCGAGGTCGATTTGCTGATCGGCACAGACTGCATCTCTGAAGGCCAGAACCTTCAAGACTGCGACTACCTCATCAACTACGACATCCACTGGAACCCCGTCCGCATCATCCAGCGGTTTGGCCGCGTGGACCGCATCGGTTCGCCCAACACCAGCATCCAGCTGGTCAACTACTGGCCCGACATCACCCTCGACGAGTACATCAACCTCAAAGACCGGGTGGAGAGCCGCATGATGATTGCGGACGTGACGGCCACGGGCGACGACAACGTGCTGTCGGCCCAAGCCAATGACGTGTCGTACCGCAAGGAGCAGCTGCGCCGCCTGCAAGAGGAAGTCATCGAGCTGGAAGACCTGAAGACCGGCGTGTCCATCACCGACCTCGGTCTCAACGACTTCCGCATGGACTTGCTGAACTTCGTCAAGGAGCATGGCGAGCTAGGCAACGTGCCCAACGGCATGCACGCCGTGGTGCCCGCCAAGCCCGCCATGGGCTTGCACCCTGGCGTCATCTTCACGCTGCGCAAACTCAACACGGGCGTCAACGTCAACCAGCACAACCGGCTGCACCCTTACTACTTGGTCTACATCGACCGGGCTGGCAAAGTGGTGCACGACCACACCGAGGTCAAGCGCCTGCTGGACTTGGCTCGCACCTGCTGCAAGGGCCAGAGCAAGCCCATTTCACAAGTAACCCAGCTCTTCAATGAAGAGACGGCCGAGGGCCGACAGATGCAGGTGTACTCCGACCTGCTGGGTAAGGCCATTCGCTCCATGATCGAGGTGAAGGAAGAGAAGGACCTGGACAGCCTGTTCACCGGCGGCAAAACCACTGCGCTGACCAACACCATCGCCGGCCTGGATGACTTTGAACTCATCACCTTCCTGGTGATTCAGGAGGCCCCGTGAGTGCTTCGTCCAACGCCTTGTTCGCCTACCCCAAGCAAGCGGAGTTTGGCCGCGTACTGCCCAAGAACAAGATCTACGAGCACAGCGGCGCCAACACCCGCTTGAAAGACTTATTCGTGGCGCAGGTGGAGCAGATCGTCTGGCGCTACAAGCTGGCACCAGAAACGATCAACCTGCCCGCCAAGCCAGGCGTGCCGGAGATTCAAGTCTTTGCGATCCAACTGAAGACCGCTGAGTTGCACCGCGACGTGCTCCGTTGCATCGACGGCGCAGTGCAGTTCCCGATCATCTTCGAATTGACTCAGGGCCAAGGAGCCGAAGCCCGAACGCAGGTTG
>DPSD01000581.1 GCA_003538495.1 Accumulibacter sp. | reverse complement strand
GGCGTCGACCTGGTCGAATTGATGATCCGCGTCGCCGCTGGCGAGAAGCTGCCGTTCGTGCAGGCAGACATCAAGCCGAACGGCTGGGCGATCGAGTGCCGGATCAACGCCGAGGACCCCTTCCGTGGCTTCCTGCCGTCAATCGGCCGGCTGGTGAAGTATCGGCCGCCGCAAACCATCGAAGGCCAGGTCCGGGTCGACACCGGCGTTTTCGAGGGCGGCGAGATTTCGATGTTCTACGACTCGATGATCGCCAAGCTGATCTGCCACGGGGCTACCCGCGACCAGGCGGTGCGCCGGATGCGCGACGCACTGAACGCCTTCGTGATTCGCGGCATCGATTCCAACATCCCGTTCCAGGCGGCATTGATGCAGAACTCGCGCTTTCTGTCGGGACTGTTCACCACCTCGTTCATGGCCGACGAGTATCCGAGCGGCTTCGTCGCCGCCGACGTGGTGCACGACGATCCCGGCCTGCTGGCCGCCGTCGCCGCCTTCGGGCGTCGTCGCTACATCGACCGCGCGGTCCAGGTCAGCGGCCAGATGCCGGGGCACCAGCGTCAGGTCGGCAGTGAGTGGGTGGTACAGATGGAGGGCAAGGACTACCCGGTGGTCGTCACGCCGATCCCTGGCGGCTACTCGGTCACCTACGGCGCCGACCGCTACGATCTGGTGTCCGACTGGAAG
Organism: Accumulibacter sp.; assembly: GCA_003538495.1. The sequence continues at coordinate 2,995 of DPSD01000581.1, read as the reverse complement.
TTCGGCGAGCTCGTCTTCCACGGCACCTGCAACGGCGAACCACTGTGCCTGCAGCTCGAACGCATCGGCCTGCTCTACCGCGTCGTTCACTTCGGCAAGCAGGTCAAGGTCACGGTGATGACCGCCAACGCCGCCCGGATGCTGGCGCTGATGCCCAAGAAGGTGCCCCCGGACCTGTCCCGCTTCCTGCTCTCGCCGATGCCGGGCCTGCTGCGTGAAATCTCGGTCAAGGCCGGCGAGCAGGTCAGTGCCGGCGAGAAACTTGCCGTCATCGAGGCGATGAAGATGGAGAACGTACTCAAGGCCGAGCGCGATTGCAAGGTCAAGAAGGTCGTTGCGACGGCTGGCGAAAGCCTGTCGGTCGACCAGGTGATCCTCGAGTTCGAGTAGGCCTGACGGCGGCGCAGAACCGGTCGTCGATCAGCGAATGGCCCGCCGCTCGGCGGGCCATTTTCTTCTGCACTCCGCTCGTGCCCGGAACCGATACCTGGCGAAACGCTTCGGCTTGAACACCTCTAGCCGGACATCCGACAATTGCCCTCGATCGTGCGGGCTGGTGCTTATCGTCTCACCGCTCTGTAATGCGACGCTCGCGATTCCAGGCCGCATGCCGCCTAGTGGCCACGGCCCTGGTCGCCGCGGTTGCCCTGGTTGCCATGACCGTGGTCCTTCTGCTTGCCACGATAGTCGTCCCGATCCCGGCCTGCTTGGTGGCGACCGTAGTCGCCCCGATACTCGCCGCGATATTCCTCGCGACGAGTGTTATGCCGTTCCTGGTACTGCGGAACGTAGTCGCGCTGGTACCAGCTGTTCTGCACAAAGTAGACCCGCTCGCCGCAGGCGTTGTAGGCACCACAGTGTTTGCGCCAGTTCTTGGCGTGGCCAGGGGGCACCTTCAGATAGATCGGCTGCCGGTGGACCGACACGCGCTCAATGATGATCGGTTGCGGGTAGATCACTTGCGGTTGCGGATAGCCGCCAATGTCGAGGCGGCCATAGAAGCCGGGTTGACCAATGCTTACCGATACGGCCACATCGGCGGCAAGCACCGGGACGGTAGCCGCGGCAAGCACGGCGGCGAATAGAAGACGTTTCATGTGTGACCTCTTGCTGTCAGTGTTCCTGCCAGAAGCGCTCGAGGGCGTGGATCCGCGGATCCACCGCCGTGCCGAGACTACTTCTTGTCGCCCTTGGCCGCGTCCTGGACGCTCTCGCCAGCTTTCTCGATCTGCTGTCCGACCTTGTCGACCGCCTTGTCCATTTCCTTGCCGGCCTTCTCTGCCGGGCCTTCCTGTTTCTGGCAGCCGGCCAGCGTCACCAGCAAGGCACTGATGCCGATCAGTAAAGCTGTGCTGACGGTTTTTCCGAGTTTCATTCTTGCGATCTCCTGGTGGACCACCTGGCCGTCACGACTGCGACCAACCGGTCACGGCCGCGGCGGGCCAAGGACAATGAGCAAGCGATGTGCGCCGGCCGGGCAGACCCCGCGCCGTGCAGGTCGATCGTCATTTGCTCACTTCGTGGCCGATGACGCCGCCGACAACCGCGCCGCCGACTGTCCCGACCGCACTGCCGCCCGTAAGGACGGCACCTCCGGCGGCACCGACGCCAGCGCCGATGGCGGTGTTCCTTCCCTGCGTCGACATGCCGGAACAACCACCGAGGCCGAACAGTATTGCTGCGGCAACTGCGCCGAGGGCGACTCTCTGCGTCTTTTCCATGGAATTACCTCTTCATTGAACGTTGTGTTACGGGCTCGTCATACCGGGTCGAGTACGACTCACGCCTGGCCCAAGGACAATTTCGTTCGGTCCATACAGTCGTCCTGCAGACATTTTGCATGCTTGCTGACTCGGATGGTTCAGCGTAACGGGAGCCGCCTGCGGCGTCTGTCTGCTGGCGCACATTGCCGGCACTCGAGCGGCGCGCGGCACGTTGCCCGCCCACGTCGCCCGGGACTTCGCCCTACCCCATGGCTCGGGCGTAAGTGGCGTTGTCGGCCTCGTAGCACCCGCAGGAAGCGGCTTCCAGGCCGCCGCGGTCGAGAATCGTGATATTCCCGCGGCTGTAGCTGATCAGTTTGCGATTTTGCAGAGAAGTGGCCGCCTTGGTCACCCCGACCCGACGCACGCCCAGCATGGAGGCGAGGAATTCGTGCGTGCCATGAAATGCGTCCGAGTGCGCCCGGTCCTGAGTCATCAGGAGGCAACGGGCCAGACGCTCTTCGACGACATGAAAGCGCGTACAGGCGGTTGATTGCGCGAGTTGGCCCATCACCACGTGGAGGTAGCGCTTGAGCACCCCTTGCAGCGCCGGACTGAGTCCGAGCTCGCGGCGAAACGGCGCCGCATCCATTCGAAGTGCAAGGCCAGAGCCCTGGACCAGGGCGCTGAGCGGTGAAATCTCCACCCCCAAGATGAGGGATATCCCAAGCATGCCTTCGTCGCCGACCAGGCCCACCTCCAGGCTGGCACAACGGTCGATCGGAGTTACCAGGGAAATATAGCTCGTTGTGGGAAAGTAGGCGTGGCAAATGCGCTCGCCGGGTTCAGCCAGAATCTCTGCAAAGGCCAGTTCGACCGGCGCGCAGCCCGCCAGAAGGCGCCGCCGGTCCTTGCGCGGCAGAGCCTCGATCAGGCGATTGGTGGCAGCGGCAGCCCGGGTAATTGGCACGTCGTCCCTTCCGATCCGAAGGATCCAAAGCAGTAGCCGGCAAGCGGAAAAGTCCTGCTGCGATCCAGGTGTCCGATGCGGAGCGAGAGCGAACAGCTACGCCCGAACGAACACTTCATGACCCATAGCCTGGATTGAAAACTGACGCCTGTCTGGACGCTAGAGCACATAACAGCACCGCACATGCTGCGTGCGACCCCGCGCGAGAGATGGCGACGGCGCCCGATGCTTCTGCCTAGCGGCTGATCACCGCCGGGAGCAGGCGCTCGAACGTAAGCGTCCAGCCCGACCATCTATAAGTTCAGATTTCCTGATCTCGAAG
>DPSD01000582.1 GCA_003538495.1 Accumulibacter sp. | reverse complement strand
ACTTTGGTCGGCGAGCAGACCGGGCCTCAATATCTTTCATGATACGGGGTGGCTGCCCGCTCTGCAATGATCGTTAGCCCGTCGTACGAAACCATCCATTTCGGCGAGCACGCGCCGTTTCGCCGCAGTGATCAGCGCGCTCACGCTGGCGTGCCCGAGCCCGGTCGAGCCATCCTCGGCCGTGATGCTGATCGCGAACTCGCAGATCGCCGGGTCGCCGCCAATAATCGGAAAGTGACGCCCTCGATGCTGATTCCGTCGGCGGCCGGGACGCTGGCGACGTGGCCGCTGCCGCTGGCAGGAGGTGCCCCTTACTTGTCGGCCGTCCCGTCGACGACCGTGTGCTCCGGGGCATCCGGCGCTAGCGCTTCGCAGCTGCGAGCGTAGCGCTCGATGCCGGGCTTGGCGCTCAGACCGTGCGCGACGACGCTGAGCAGCACGGTAGCCATCACCGCCAGACGAACGATGTCCTCGCCCGGCAGGTTGGTCTGCTGCTCCAGGTAGACCAACCCGAGGACGATCGACGCCAGACCGCGCGGCCCGAACCAGCCGAGGAACAGCACCGTTGCGCGACTGAGTCCGATGCCGGCAACGGCAATTGCCACCGGCAGCATGCGCACGACGGTCAGGCTGAGAAGCGCATAGAGCAGGGTGGCCGGCGTGAAATCGTGCCAGTTGCGCGCGAACAGCAGACCGAAGAGGAAGAAGACGAAGAAGTCGAACAGCTGGCCCCAGCCTTCGGTGAACTCGACGCTGTGGCGGCCCACCTTCGGGAAGCCGAGCTGCGCCGCCAGGCCCGCGACGAAGGCGGCGATGAACATGCTCGCTCCCGTTTCCTCGGCGGCCAGTATGCACAGCAGCGGCATCGCCACCACCCCCAGCTGACCCAGCTCGGGCGACATCCACCGCCGGCGCTGCGCCAGCCCCATCAGCATCCCGCCGCCAAGCCCGATCGCCAGCCCGATCGCGGTTCCGTAGCCGATCTGCTCAAGGAGAAATTGCGCGAGCACGCCACGCGGACCGATACCTTCCTCAAGCGTTGCGGCGAGCGCGATGAACAGCATCAGGAAGGGCACCGCCAGCCCGTCGTTGAGCCCCGCCTCGACGTTCAGTGCCTGCCGGATGCGTGCCGGTACACGCGGGCTGTTGACGATGACCTGGCCGAGGCCGGCGTCGGTCGGCGCGAGGATCGCCGCGAGGATACCGGCCTCCCACCACGACAGGCCGGTAAAGCACGCCATGGCTGCAGCCGCACCCAACAGGATGGTGAGCAGCATGCCGGTGCTGAGCAAACGAACCGGCAACCTGCGGTTGTCGCTCAAGGCCTTCCGGTTGATGTGCGAAGCGTCGGTGAACAAGGTCATTACCAGGCCGACTTCCGCGATCAGCAGCAAGGCCTTGCGATCGATGAACAGTTCCCCCGACGTTTCGGGGACAAGAAACATCAGCGCGCCTGCCGCGGTGAAGACGATCGGCGCGGTGATCAGCGTGCTCTCCAGCCTGCGCGACACCAGGCTGTAGCCGAAGACCAGGAGAATGAATGCGGCGGCGATTACCATGTGGGCTTCCCAAGGCGAACAGCGATCAACCGGGTGCTGACGCACGAGCTTGAACAGCGGGCCGGCTACGGATCACTGACCCGGCACCTGGTTCGAAATCACGGCTCCCGCGTCGTTCCGAGAATACGGATTGTTGCTGGACGGCCCCGGTTCATTTAGCTGCGCAGACACTGGCCGAGAAGGTGGGCTCGATTCTGACCCGGCCAACCAGAACCGTCAATAAGCAGCCCATGGCTGCGGCCCTGAAGTATGATTCCGTTGGCCGGCGGCGGTCGGGCGTCGGCAGTCACCGGGTCGCCTGTGGTGTGTCGCTGTCGGGGTGGTCGAGGCCGAAGTCGCGCCAGCGTCGAGCCCGCTGAAGGGGATCGGTTAGCCCCCTTGGCGAACACGATGTTCTCCAGCCGCCGCCAGACGCTGCTCTTGCCGTGCTTTCGAGTTCATGCTGCAGGGCCCGGTCGTTCTTCCGATTGACCGGGATTCGTCGGGGCCCATATACTGCTCGCAGCGCCTTTGGCATTCCGATCGTTTTGGCACATTTCAGACGACGGCGATGTCGTAGGTCGTGAGTGCGCCTGCGTGCGCGGCGCCAACTCTCCGCTCGCGAGCAGGAGAACTGGCTTTGAGGTGGCGGTTTCCGCGTACCGGGAAAGGAAGAGAGGCATGTCCCCGCGCCGCCTGACAACTACTTGGAGAACGCGACATGTTCAAGAACATCCTCATTCCCACCGACGGTTCGGCCGTATCGCGCAAAGCCATCAGGGCCGGCGTCAAGCTCGCGCAGGCTGTGGGAGCAAAAGTCACCGGCTATTACGCGATCCTGATCTTGCCGCCCTCGGTCTTTGGCGACGGCGACCTCATCGACAAGGGTATGCTGGACACGCTCGACCGGCTGGCGCGGATTACGGGGGAGAAATACCTCGAAGAGATTTCCAGGACCGCTGCAGCTGCCGGCGTGCCGTATTCGGGACTCATCACCAAGCCAGCGTCTGCCTACGAGGGGATCATTGAGGCGACGAAAAAGAAGAAGTGCGACGCCGTCTTCATCGCCTCGCGCGGTCGTAGCCAATTCAAGAAGCTGCTGCTCGGCAGCGTCACACAGAAGGTGCTGTCGCACGCAGCGGTGCCGGTGATCGTCTACCGATAGCGCGACCATCGTTCGCCGTCGCCGACGATGCGCAGCGGGCCGGCGCTGCCGTTGGCGCCATTGGATGGCCCGCGATGCGTTGCGCCACGGCCAGTTTGCGCGTGGCTCGCGGCGGCTTTCCAGAACACCCGGGTAGTCGGTCGCGCGGCGCGTGCGTTCCGACTGCGCCGTTTCGAATACTTGTGACAAGCCCGACCGGCACAGGACCAGTCACCGTATTGATGGAACCGTCGGATCGACAACTCGTCGTGCGGTCGGCGGTGCGCGCGCAAGGTCTCGCGAGGCCGTTCCCCTCCCGTACCGGCGCCACGTCAGATGCCTCCAGATCTCGATTTCCTTCTAATGGTCGCACTCACCTTCGTCCTCGCCGGGTGGGTCAAGGGTGTCGTTGGGATGGGCTTGCCAACCGTGGCCATGGGTGCGTTCGGCCTGTTGATGCCGCCGGTACAAGCGGCCGCGCTGCTGGTCGTGCCGTCGCTGGTCACCAATCTGTGGCAACTGCTGGACGGGCGCGATCTTCTGGCGCTGCTGCGGCGTCTTGGCG
>DPSD01000580.1 GCA_003538495.1 Accumulibacter sp. | reverse complement strand
GCGCCATCTACACCCGGAAATCGACCGAGGAAGGGCTGGAGCAGAACTACAACTCGCTCGATGCGCAGCGCGATGCCTGTGAAGCGTACATCACCTCGCAGAAGTCGGAAGGCTGGGTGGCGCTACCGGAGACCTACAACAACGGCGGCTTTCGAGTGGTACATCGCGCTCGGGTCGGTGACCACCCTGTGCCGGGAACTGCGCGCCGAAGGGGTAACGACGAAGTCCTGGACGACGCTCAAGGACAAGTCCCGTGCCGGCAAGCTGATCGACAAGGGCTATTTGTACAAGCTCTTCCAGAATCCGGTCTTCATCGGGATCGCCGCGTACAAGGGCCAGCACTTCGCCGGTGAGCATGAGGCGATTCTGGATCGGGTGGTGTGGGAACAGGTGCAGGCAATGCTGGGGCGTGGGGAGCCGGAACAACGTGCTCGGCAGAACCGTCAAGGCGTGGCACCGGCACTGTTGAAGGGACTGATTTTTGCTGATGACGGCTGGGCGATGACTCCTGCGTATACCCAAAAGGGTGCCAAATTCTATCGCTACTACGTCAATACGGCATCGATGAAGATTGGCAAGGAGGCGTGCTCGGTGTCTCGTGTGCCAGCCGGCGAGATCGAGGCGGCGGTGATTGCGCAGGTCAGGAAGGTGCTGCAGGCGCCCGAAATGATGTCGCAGGCCATTCGCGAGGTGGTGGCGCTCGATCCCGCAGCAGACGCGCAGGATGTCATCACGACGCTGCAGTCGATCGAGCCGGTGTGGGATGAACTCTTCCCCGCCGAGCAGGCGCGGATTATTCAGTTGCTGGTGGATCGGGTGACGGTCAGCCCGACGGGTTTGAGGATCGACATGAAGATGGCCGGCATGAAGGATCTGATCCAGTCGGTGATGCCTGCGAGAAAGGTGGCGTGATGGACGGCGATGTCATTTCTGTTGATCTCCCCATGATCTTCAAGCTGCGGGGTGGGCGCAAGGTGATCCTATTGCCGGATGGCACGCAGGGCAATCCGGCGCCGATGGCCACGATCGACAACACGATGATCAAGGCGATCGCCAGGGCGTTTCGGTGGCAGAAGCTGCTGGAGAATGGGACCTACGGGTGCCTGGAGGAGATCGCGAGGGCGGTACAGCGGACGCGCCACCGGTTGGAGCGGACGCTTTCGACGCGGCAGATAAATGGTATTCGCTGGGCATTGAATAGGAGCCGTCAGATGCCTCCCCTTTCAAGAAAGCTAGATGACCTCAACCGTAAAGGTCTGCAACTCAAGGAAGAGGCACTTCGATGCGCCATTGAGGCAGAGCTATCTGGTGCGAAACCGAATCTCCAACGGCTTGACCACCTGCGCGAAGAACTCGACTACGTGACTCTGCGGTTATACAGAAACCGCAAAAAAGTAATTTTGGATCCCGACCCGTTGCAGACCGTCACACCATCGCGAGAGAAAAGGCCGCTATCAAAGTGCAATAGCCGTAGCCGTTTACTGACGACTGACTAGCGGCAAGGTATGCTTGCTAGTGAAGGAGCCAACATGACCGACCACATGCCAGATGACTTATCCGCCGCCGGCCGCGATTTGCGCGCCTACACCGATGAGTTGCGACCCAAGCATCCAGTGATCAGGAACCTTGTCGGCGAATGGGTGCTGCTCAGGTATGCCGAAGTCGTCGCAGCGGCTTTGGATCACGAGCGGTTCTCCAGCAAAGTCTCTCGCTACCTGCAGATTCCCAACGGCTTGGACGGTGAGGAACACACCCGCTATAGGGAAATTATCGAGCGGCACTTAAGCCGCGTCGCGCTGGAGCCCTTTGTACCGGTCTTCGAAAGTGTCGCAACCCAGTTGATGGCAAACTTGCCCAGACGCGCGGTGGTGGACGCCGTGCGCGACATCGGCGCCGTATTCGCAGTACGTGCCCAGTGCAAATGGCTAGGTTGGCCTGCCGAGTTGGAACCACGGCTGCTGGCGTGGATGGAGGAGAACCACACCGCCACGCGCTCCGGGGACAGTGCCTGGATGGCGGACGTGGCCGAACAATTCGACAGGATCATTCTCTCGGTCATCCTGCCGCGCCGTGCAATGGAAGGCACGGCCCCCGACGACGTGACTACTCGGCTTTGCCGCCAGATGGTGGACGGGCGCTTGCTGACGGAGACAGAGCTCGTTTCGATCCTGCGCAACTGGACCGGAGGGGACCTCGGATCCATCGCGCTGTGTATCGGCGTACTCGTGGCCCATGTCGCCCTGCAACCGGGGCTTGCGGAGCGGCTACGTACTGCCGCGGACAGCGAAGTGGAAGGGGTCATCGATGAGATTTTGCGCCTCGACGACCCGTTCGTGTCTAATCGACGCATCACCACCTGCCCGGTGCACATTGGGGGCCAGGATATCCCAGGCGGTGCCCGGGTCAAGCTGAATTGGACTTCGGCCAACCGTGATGAGTCAGTCTTCGACAACAACCGCTTCGCCCCCGAGAGGAACGCGGCAGCAAACCTTGTCTACGGGCTCGGGAAGCATGTCTGTCCGGGGCGGCTGCTCGCCACTTGGGAACTACGCATTGCGTTGCAGGCATTGCTGGCGTCGGTGCAGACCATTGAGTTGGCGCCCGACCAGCAGCCAGAGAGGGAGATGGCACCCGTGGGTGGGTACCATCGGGTGCCGGTGATATTAAGCGAATAACCATTGGCAATCTGTGCCTGACCAGCCGTTAGAGCTAGGTCGCCCTTGGTACTTACCATAAGGCATGGTGTAGGTCACCGGTAGTTGCAGGTCGTCGGCATTCATCGGTTCATTGTTCGGCGACATCCGAAGTGTCCTGCCGACGCGGCGTGCGCTGGGCTGACGCCTGGATACGCTCTCGCAGATCCTTGCCAACCGTGAAGTGCGGGACAGGTTTCTCGGAAACCGGAACTGCGTCACCGGTCTTCGGATTGCGCCCGGTACGTGCCGGACGGTAGTTCAGACTGAAACTTCCGAAGCCACGGATTTCGACTCGGTCACCTTGGGACAGGACGTGCCCGATGGCGTCAAGAATTTCCCTTACCGCGATTTCGGCGTCCTTCGCCATCAAGTTTGGGAAGCGCGATGCGATGGTGGCGATGAGATCGGAGCGCGTCATAGTCCGCATTCTACCGTCTGGCCCTGGGCTGCCGGTGATCACCACGTCGAGATCAACGACCGCTATCGAGAAACGCGAATCTCCAGTGTCGACCCTGAACGGACTGATGTTTTCATGGGCTATGGCGGCTTACTTATTACAAACCTGCCGGTCATGGGGCTCTGACGACTACATGCTGTTCGGCCTTCGCGGTCACTGGCGAATACACAAAATCCCGTACATGCTCGCCGAGCAAGTGACCCAAATCGTCGCTTGCTCGGCCTCAGGCATGATGCTGCGAGCTTCCGAACAGGAGGTTTTGAGGACCTGCGCTCGTCAATTCGACGATTGACCACGATTCAATGGCCACGAATACTCTTGGAAAAGGGCATTGAAATTCCTATCCTTGGATCGTGCGGATTGCCGACCCGCCTTTGTAATTCCTATCCTTCGGTGCTACTGTTAATTCGGGCCGCAGGACATGGAGATCAACCGCATGGTTTGACAGGCCTTGCCTTTTCGGCGCAGCCGGAGCGGGGCGCCCGAGGGCGCATTGCGCCGCGCCGGTGGCGCCGGCAATCGTGATGGGAGACCGCCGAAATGCCGCAAAATGACATCCCGATCTTTCAACCCCTGACCGGGGCCTACGAGCCGTCCGGCATCCAGCAGCTCGCCGACGGCCGCTTTCTCGTTGTCGAGGACGAAGAGCAGCATGCGCTGAGTCTCCTTCGTATCACTGGCGACCACGTCAGTCACACGGCCCTGAGCGCCCCTTTCTGGTCGTGGGGTGACGGCGATTTCTGGAAGCTTGACGACCTCGAAGGCGTCACCGCCGATAGAGCGGGCAACATCTACGCCATCACCTCGCATTCCCGTGACAGCGACGGCGATGAGCGGAAATCCAGGGAAAGACTGGTGCGCTTCCGCATCGAAGGCGACAACGTCGTCGATCCGAGGGTAGTCGGCAGCCTGAAGCGCGATCTGACGGCCGCGCACCCGGAACTGGCCGCTTCTGCCGGGATACGCGATGTCAAGAGCGAGGGCGGGTTGAACATCGAGGCGCTGGCAATGAGCGCCGACCAGAGGCGCCTGCTGATCGGATTTCGCAGTCCGCTCCTCGACGGGCGGGCGATCATCGCCAGCATCGA